>JAWXBP010000452.1 GCA_034440135.1 Planctomycetia bacterium | reverse complement strand
CTGCATGAGCGCGAGTCACGCGCGCTCGTCGAGCAATTGTTCACGAGTTGGGGAGATGTTCTGCCCACGCTGCGGACCACGACGAAGCTGGCCGAGGCGGCAGCCCACAACCGCCGCTGCCGCTCGTTCAACAACCTTCGCACCCGGCCATACCGCCGTCGCACCGAAACTTCCATGCAGTTGTTTCGCATGGACAGCCACGTAACCGATTTGACTCAAACTTGTAACACTAATTTCCGGACAGTTCCTAAGCCCGAGATGTCCGCCTGGCCTGCCGGGGCAAGTTTGGGCGGGTAGGACCGGCCATTGATGGGCTCGCGTTACAATTGACGACGGGCAAGGGGGAGCCAAGGAAGATCTGCTGAGTCGCTTATTTCGAGTATGGGTTTTTGATGCGCTCGTATCGACGCATTTGCTTGGTTGGGCGTAACAGCTACCAAGCGGTCGTGTAGAGCGACTCTTGTCAAGGCTTCGCAGCTACCGTCGCTCGAAGCGAAGACTTTGTGCGGCGACTCAATCGCGCAAGAGGTTCAAGAGACGCTTGCTAGAGCTGATCCTGCATTGCTACTGTCGCCTACGCTTCTTTCAAAAGCCGATCGCAACCGAAGTTACCCACCGTTGACTTCTTTTGAACACCTGAACCAGGCGCCATGTTCTTTAGATTCCGCCTCGCGATGAACACTCTGACCTGGCCTCGCGGTTCCGGCCACTACTGCCCGCATTGAACCTTCGTCTCCGAGATGCAAGACATGCCCGGCAAACAAAAAAACCCGCCGACCCTGAAAGGTCGGCGGGTAAAGTGTTCGGCCTTGTCGAAGCGCCGTTTTTGCTAAGCTGTGCGGCGGCGCGCCAGCGCGAATCCGAGCACGCCCACGAGGCCCAGCGCCCATGTGGCCGGTTCGGGCACCGGAGCGACCACGACGCCGTACATATTCTGGCCAGCGTTATCGGCCTGGAACAGGCTGAACGTACCGGCTGGGAAATCTTTCTCGTAGACCGAGTAATATTGATTTACGGTATCATCAGCCCCTTCATCGAAGGCGATCTCATCCGGCACGCCGGCGTTTTGCGTGCGGTTCAAACCGTTCGCCGTCGCGGACCAGCCTTGGTCGAGAATCCATTGCATGTGAGTCGCATCGAACGTCGGCGGCGTCGTGCCGACGGTGTCGGACAAGCGATTGTCGATCAGCATGTACACCGTGGACGGAGCGGCCACCGTCACGTCGAGCCGGTACGTGGCGTTATCGCGGTTGTCGTTGCCGGACAAGATGTATTCGTTGCCAACGAGGTAACTTGGCAGCGGCAAGCTGTTGGCAGGATCGTCCACATAGCGGTGGTTGCGATCGACGAATGACGGGGCCTGATGTCCAAAGACGCCGACCGTGTAGTTGGCGCCCACGACTGCGCCCGGAATGGGCTCGTTGACGACCGAGACCGGGAAAGTTTGGCCGGTCCATTTGGCGGTGATGGTGTCCGTGGCTTCATTATCGCCGCCGGTTTCCACGACGTCGACGATGTTTCCGGCCAAAACCGGAGTGGCGAGCGCGGCGCATAGCACCGCCACGCCGAAGCAAAATGAGCTTCGAATCATGGTAGGAATCTCCACAGCAGAAAAGGACAAGAAGAGAGCAGCAGGAGAAGCGGAAAAGTCGTTAATTCCCGATTGTAAGCGAAATAATAGTTTTTTGCAAATTTTAACACCATCCACCATTCGGGGAAAGCGTTTTTCCCTAGGTCGAACGCATTCTGCGAGCTGGCTGGCGTCGGGCATGCCAAACCCATTCCTGGTGGTCCCCGCCTGTGATCGCGAACACTGCGTCGGTCGTTTCCGGGTCCACTTTCAAAACAGTCGTTTTCTGCGGGATCTTGAGGAGATTCAGCCGGCGGGAAGTCTGACTTTGCGTTGGGGATGGCGCCCCGGCGCCGAAGTTGTTGCGGACGGCGTTCAGGTCCGCCACATCGACGCGCGCGTCCCCATTCGTGTCGCCGAGGACGCCTTGGCCCGTGGCGCCAAAGTAATTCCGCACATTGTTGAGATCCACGACATTGACCGCGCCGTCGCCGTTGGTGTCGCCCGGAACCGTGGCGACGAAGTCCGTCGAACCGGGCGTGGGAGCGGCCGCGACCCAGGATTCGAACCGGCCGCCGAAGGCGTCCGCGGTGGCGCGGTGCAAGCTCGGGCCGTTGCCGTTCGGACCATCAGGCCACGGCGCGTCGTCGTCGTATTCCACCTGGTCGACGAGCACGATCGGCGTAAAGTCTGGTTCCGCGGGACTCGGCACATCGGGCCGAAGCAGTTGCAGCAACTCGCCACCGTTATTGAGGCGGCCGACGAATGGTCCCAAAAGCGGAACTGAGTCGCCGATGCCGTATTTGGACCGGAACGACGCGGCTGCCAGGAGCTCCACCGGCGCGAAACCGACGATCGTCAGTGCGGCGCCGGCCGGCAAACTTCCGCCACGGAAGACATAGTCCACGCCGCCGGCCAACGTCCAGCCTGTGAGGTCGACCGCCGTGTTACCGCGATTGTAAATCTCGACGAACTCCAACGCCTCGTCATCGGCCGCAAGCGTCGGATCATACATGATCTCGCTAAACACCAGATCGCCGATCACCGGCCCGACGTTGGCTTGCCCCAAAGAATTCGCCGTCATGGGGAACAATAGCCCAGCGGAATCCGGCCAACGCCCCAACGAGACGCCGTTCGGAGTCGCCGGGAACTCCACATGATCGACGAACTGCGCCGGGCGTCCGTCGTCGCCCGCCAGTAGCCAAACATCTTCGCCGTGCAAGCCATCGAGCGCGAAGCTCAGACCGATACCGGGCGTGGGGTTGAAGTCATCCTCGTCGAACACGCGGTAACCGCTTGCCGGTAGAACGGTCCCGTCAGGAATGACGAACTTGGCATAGTCGGACTTGGAATCGCTCAGCAGCCATCCGCCAACGTCGATCGGCTGATTCGTCGTGTTGTAGAGCTCGATCGCGTCAAGCGCACCGTTCGCTCCCCGTGTGAGAATCTCGTTGACGACCACGTCTTGTCGCCGCCCTGCGCCTTCCGACCCGGGCGTGCCGCCGAACTCGCTGCTCGGGCGCCAGTTCGCTGGATCGCTTAAGTCGTCGAGCGGATTGATAACTTCCAACGAGCTGCCGTCGCCGTCGGGACGCCCTGGCCAATCTCCCCCGTCGTCGTATTCCAACGACTGCACGACGCCGTCGAGCGCGTCAAGAATCTCGAGCGTCTCCCCGCTGTTGCTCAAGGAACCGACGAACGTGCCAGCGATGGCCATTCCATCGCCGTAGCGCGCGGTGAACGCGGTTGGATTCTTGACCAGCACCGCTCGCGCGCCCGACGCGAGTTGCGCCGAGGCGTCCGGACCGAAGTTGAACTCCACGCCCGTGAGCTGGACCCCGTACAAGCTCACCGGCAAGTTACCGGTGTTCATCAACTCGACAAACTCGAACTCTCCGTCATCCACGGCCGGCTCTCCCGCGCCCGCCGGATGCGGATGATAGTTCAACTCGACAATTGCCAGAGTTGGCTGACCGACGACGAACGTGGCCTCGTTCAGCGAACTCCACTGCCCGTTCAAGAAAGAGCGGGCCTTTACAGCGCCGGTCAATTGAAGCGGAACTGGGCCGGCATAGACCACGGCGCTCGCGATATTCACCGGGCCGCCCGGCAAGCGCGGGTCGGAACCGTCAAGGGTGTAGTAGATCGTCGCGCCGGCAGGTCCAGTCATGGACAACGGGAAACCGGGCGCCACTACGCCGCCATGCTGGCTGAAGTTCGGCGCATCGACCGTTGCGTACAGCCCGGCGCTGCGCAGCTGATTCAGGACGTTATTGGTGCGCGCCGGGAAATAGTTGTTGACCAATTGCGTTTGCGTGGCGAGCCATTGAGCCCGTGTACGGGGCGAAGCGTCGCTGTTATCGCCCCAACGCGCCGACTCGCCAACGATGGCGCGATCGACTTCGCTCATACGAGCCTGGTACAACGCCAACGTGTTGGCGGAAGTCAGCGCGCCACCATTGAACAGATGCACGCGCGCCCGGTCGCCAAACAGCACGCGGTACTCAGGGTTGGACAACAATCGCTGATGGATCTCCGTTGGCCCGCCCGTATCATTGCGTGCGAGCACATTCTCGTTCGGCGTCTTGAGCACATGCTCCGCGTCCCAACTGTGAAAGCGCCATTTACCGACGGTGGCGACGCGATTGTACGAAGCGTACCAGTTCTGGTGCGCCCAGTCCGTGTTGCCAACGTAAAAGTTCAGCAACATGTAGTCGGCGAAGTCGCTGAGATCCAACTTCGCCGCAAGATTCTGATAGTTCTGTTCGACGGTGAGCGTCTGCCGCGCCAGATTGAGCAACTCGGCGTAGTTGGCCGTCGTACCGTTCACCGGCGTCGACGGGCGGTGCTTCATGACGTCGTAATCATCTTTGTCGCCGCCCAAGTAGTCGGAAGCGAAGGTTTCATCGGGCCGCTCATGGGCCATGTACATGCCCCAATAGAGCCCATTAATGTAGACCTGCACGGCCCGGCCGTGCGGCCCATGGCCGCCCATGGCGTTTTGCAAATCGGCGACAAACTGATCCTGAACGTACTTCGCGGCGGCGCGTTGATTGGAGTCTTGCGAATGCACCCAGGAGTAGTTCAACACGGAATCGAGGATCAACGTGTCGAACGAATCAACGGCCCCTTTAAAGACCGGATAGTCAAGTTTCGTGGGGCCGTACGGCTCCTTGAACTTGAGCCGCATCGACAGTTTGTCGGATTTCCAGCGATCGGCGCTGCTGCCGCCTTGAATCTGCACTGCGGCGTCGATCTGGAAGGCGCTCTCGCCGCTCGGCAAAATCCATTCCACGCTCGCGGCCTTCTCGACGCCGGTGCCTTGAATGTAGATGCCGGATCCGTCACGCGCGCCGGCGAACCAGTCCAGCCACGGCATCACCAGCGAGACGGTCGGCACGGTTCGCAAGTCGCTCGTCGAGAGCCGATTGTTGGCATCTGCATGATTCACGATATCAGGATCGACAACCCAGTCAGGCCCGGCGTGCCCCCAATTCGCATAGTTCGGCAGGCCCACGCCGTTCTGTTGCAACACCGAATCAAGGAACAAGTAGGTCTGCGTATCAATGTTCGTCGAGACATATCCAGGCTTGAACGCCGCGGCGCGGAGCGTGGTGGTGTTGGTGATGGGAATTGGTCCGGAGTAAACGATCCCTGTCGTCGCGGTGGGCGGATCGCCGTCGGTCGTGAAACGAATCTCGGCGCCGCTCGTCGCCGTGCTGATCTCCAGTACGAAGGGTTCACTGAAAAATCCGCGATCGACGCTGAACTTGGTGTCCTCGACGAACCCCAGTGAGCCCGGCTGATTCGCGGCGCCAGGCGTGGGGGTCGTGAAGTATTGCTCAACCAGCGTTGTACCCAAAGTGGCCGTTAGTCTCGCGTCGATCAAAAAGTCCGCATCGCCGGCCGACGAGTTCAGCCCGTGGATCGCCAACACATTGGTGTCTTGATCCAATAGCAGCTGCGCAAAGTCCGTGACATCGATCTCTTCGTACGCGATGGCCGTGGCGTTCAGGCGTTCTTCCGTGGCGGTGGAATCCCACTGCACGCCGGCAGGCGCATTGCGGCGGGCAATTTCGGAGCCATTCAAATAGGCCACGAAGCCGGCGTCGTAGCGCATCGACAACGTCAGCGATTCCATGGCTGGAATTCCGTCGAAGGCGAACGGCAGCCGCACGTAGCCCGAGGCATTCTGATCACGGAGTTGCGCGTCGACGTTCAGTCCGACGGCAGGTGCCAGCGAGACCTCGTCCTGTTCAGCCACGACCACGGTGTACATATTCGAAATGTCGATGGCCTGTTGATGCAGCGTGATCGCGTTATTTACGACCTCTCGCCGATAGACCGTATAAAACTGATTGACGCCCACGCCGGTCCCGATGGTGCCGGGGGGAGTTCGGTCATCCACCGAGGCGCCGGCGCTGCCCCCTTCATCAACGCCCGTGAAGTCCGGCTTCCCGCCAGGGAATAGCCCGGTGTTGACCATTTGCCAACCGTCGTCAATCACCCACTGCAGCGTGCCGCCCAACTCGGGCGGATCAAGACTCGAGTCGCTCGCGGCCGCGGCGGGACCGTTGAGTCGATTATCCAGTAACAGGTAGGCCGTCGCCGGGCGCGACGTATTGATCGTCAATTGATAGTTGGCCGCGGAACGGTTGTCGTTCGCCAACTCGACATACGCCTCGCCGGCCAGGTAGTCCGGCATGGGCACGGGAGCGTTGCCGACCGTCGAAAGATTCCCCGTCGCCGAGTTGTACGCTGCACCATTGTGTTCATGCCCGCGATCGACGTAGGCGAATTGATCCTCGCCAAACGGATTCGGTGAAAGTCGTCCAGCGCGCACGCCGGCCAAACCGCCGGTCTCCACGACCGAAGTTACCAACGGACCTTGCTGCGCGGTCGCGTAGCCAACCCCCTGCGGGCCAGAAATCCAAGCGGAGTCGTCGTAGTTTGTCGTCGTCCAATTCAGTCCCAATGATTCCGCGCCGGGTGTGAAATGGGCCGGCGTCAAGGCATCGACAAACGGGACCGGTTCGGCCGATTGAGCGAGCGCACCGAACGAGACGTCGGCAAGCTGCGAAGGATACTCAGGCGCAAACTCGGTCGCGGTCTCGTCGCTCGCTGGCAGGGTCAGCGCCAGGTATTCACCGGTGGCATCTAACTGAAAATTCGCGTGCAGCTCCGCGCCAGCCACCGCCTGATCCTTGCCCGAGGCGAACACAATCAAGTTCGCGCCGGCGGCGAGCGTAACGGCTGGCAACTCCCATTTAGACGGATCGGCCGCATCGTCGGTGAGTCCCCAGCCGTCGAGGTTCACTGGGCTCGTGCTGATGTTCTCGAGTTCAATCCAATCGGAATATGCACCGTCCTTGTCGGCGAGAATCGTGCGGTTGTCCGCCATGAACTCACTGAGAATCACGGGAGCGGCGGCCGGCGTCAGGCGCCGCTCCAAAGCTTCAATGTGTCGCTGGCTCATGCGGCGGCGAGGGCGCACGCGCACGGCGCGCTTCGAACGCGATTGCATCGATAACCTTCCAAGAAATGAGGCGCCGGCGAGCGACCACCCGCTAACCGCAGCCCCAAATTACTAACACAGCCGTCGTCCACCGGAAGCGCACCACCGGCGATCGCTACGAGCCCCCCTATTGGACCTGGCGAACGCCGGCCCGCGAAACTTTCCCCGAGTTGTATCTAGTCGACGCCTCGCAATGAAGTCAATGATTTGGCGCTGCGGCGGCTAGTCACGGCGTCGCTGGCGGGCGGCGAAAACGAGAGCGACCGCCGTCAGCACGAGACCGAGCGAGGCGGGCTCCGGTACGCTCTGCGCCCCGGGTGCCGCGCCAAAGTTGTTACGAACGGCGTTCAAATCGCTGATGTCCACCTTACCGTCAAAGGGAAATGCATCGCCCGCCGTGCTGCCGACTTGTCCTGTATTGCCAAAATTGTTGCGCACGCCGTTTAAGTCGGTGATGTCCACATCACCGTCATTGTCAGTGTCCCCCGGCTGCCCGACGCTAATCGGCTCGCCGTACTCGACGGCGCCCAACATCGTCTCCCCGGAGACGAGATGGATTTCGAACGTCAAGTCGCGTTTACCGGTAACCTTGAAAGGAGTCCCCAAGTCGACCAGCATTCGCGAGCTAAAGAGCGAGCTTCCCAATGGATTCAACTCATTCAAAAATTCCGCAGAAGGATTGGCCTCTTCCCAGCTAGACAATCCCTGATCGTCCAGGCTCAACCAGGCGCCATTCGCGAATTGCAGCGACCCGCTGGCGGAACCGATAGTGTAGCCGTTGATCGCGGCGCTGAAACTCGATTGGTTTTGAATGACCGCGTCGCCGGTATCCGGGTCGACGACCAACACCAGCGTATTGTGGGGCCCCGAATACTCCACCAGGCCGCGGATGGTCTCCCCGGACGCCGTTGAATAGTCGAACGTCAGGTCGTCGCCCGACTGGCCGAAAGCCGTCGGAGTGAATTTGAACGGAGTTCCCAGACTCAGACTTTGTCCCACGGGCAGAGTCGACCCGGCAAAGGGGGCCAATTCGCCCAGATCAGTGTTCGTCGGCGGTGCCTCGAGCCATGAACCGAGATTCTTTTTATCGAGGCTGCTCCAATCGCTGGCGTCGAGCGATCCCAGTGGGGAATTGATGCCGTAGCCATCGAAGTTCACTGGCCCTCCGGCGACGTTTTCGATGATGGTGGCGCCAGTACCTCGATCCACTGACAAGATGAGGCGATTAACCACGCGGACCGAAACGTCGCCGCTCCCTCCGGCGTTGACGGCCTGATCGTACACCAGTCCGCGCGGCAGCGCGACGTTGCTGGTGATGCTCGAGAACCTGCCCGTTGCCGTGGCGGCATTGATCAGTTGCCAGGAGTTACCGAAGGCGGGCGTCACGCCGTCGAAGTTCACATCGAGACGACCGCCGACACTGGCCGAGCCAGTTACGTTAACGATGCTGGCGCCGGCCGGGCTGATCGACGGTTGGTAAACGCCGTTGACGCTCAGATTCCCCGCCACGTCGAAATCGACATTGGGGCCAACGAGCCGCGTATTACGTGCCAAAACCGCACTGCCGGAGAGCGCGATCTTAGCGGTTCCGGACGCCTCAAGCGTGCTGCCGCTAGCGCCGCCGAGACTCAGATTCCGCGCGGTGAGTGAACCGTTGCCCGCGAGGGTCAAACGCCCCGTGCCTGCTTGCCCCACGGTGACGCTACCATTTGCGGCAGGCGTCGCCGCCGCAACGACGTTCAACGATCCGCCGTTGCGAATGTCCAGCCGGCCTGATGAGCCCGCGCCTTCCGCGATCAGCACGCCGCCCACAGAGTGGAGCGCGGCGACGTTGAGGAAAGCCGTGCCGCCGTTGTTGATTCCGGGCACTTCGTCGGGATAGTTATCCCCCGGAATGAAATTCTGCTGAGATACCGGGTCGATCCAGCTCGCTAGCGCATTCCAATCTCCGTCGCCCGTCGGCACAAACACGATGGTGCTTTGCGCTTGAGACGCGTTCGCACTCAGCAACATGGCGCCCATGACCACGGCATGCGCCGCGCTGCGACGTACTCGAACAAGTGCGGCAGCGGCCAAACCCATGCCCAACAACATGAAGGCTGAAGGCTCCGGTACGCCCACAGGGAGTGGCCCGGAGAAGGCGTTTTTCCAGATTTTAAAGTCCGACAGATCGACCAGGCCGCTAAAGTCTAGATCTCCTTGCTCAGGAGTCGTGCCAGTGCGGAAGTTGAGGCGGATGATATCGAAATCCTGAATGTCCACAAACAGGTCGCCATTGACATCGCCAACGACGGCGGCGGCGCCTGGCTTTACGACGACTCCGTACATGTTTTGTCCGGCGTTATCGGCTTGAAACAAGCTGAACGTGCCCGCCGGGAAAGCCTTCTGGTACACCGAGTAGTATTGCTCGATCGTGTCGTTGGCGCCCTCATCGAACGCGACTTCATCGGGAAGCGCGGGGTCGCCGGCGCGATTTAATCCATGTGCCGTGGGAGCCCAACCTTGATCGATAATCCATTGCATGTGCGTCGCATCGAATGTCGGCGGATTCGCGTTGCTTGTGTCCGACAGGCGATTGTCAATCAAAATGTAGGCCGTCGCCGCGGCGTTGACCGTCACGTCCAATCGGTACGTCGCGTTGTCGCGATTGTCGTTACCCGACAAAAGGTATTCAGAGCCCACGAGATACCCGGGAATTGGCAGCGTATTCGAGGCGGTGACGTCGGAATAGCGATGGACCCGATCGACGAACGACGGAGCGAAGTGGCCAAACAAACCCGCGGTAAAATTGGCCCCGACGACGGAATCCAGCAAGGGCTCGCCCGCGACGGTCACTTGCCAGGTTTGGCCGGACCATTGAGCGGGAATCGTATCCGTGGCTTCGTTGTCACCGCCCGTTTCCACCACACTTACGATCGTCGCACCGGAAACTGGCCCGGCGAGCAGGCCGAGCAATCCGAGGAGAGACGCCGCACCGCGAACTTTCCGCCATGCGCTGCGCCCAGCCATCACGGCGCACGCGATCAGAGCGATGGCCGACGTGGTTGGTTCCGGTACGTTGGCGGGCGCTCCTCCGCCGAACGCGGTCTTCCAAATTTGAAAGTCGTCGAAGTCGACCGTCCCGTCAAAATTCAGATCGCCTTCTGCGGGCGCGGCGCCTGTGCGAAAGTGGTCGCGGATGACCCCAAAGTCCAGCAAATCCACGACCTCGTCGCCGTTCACATCGCCAACCACAATTTCTCCGTCCGGCGCGATGACCACGCCGTACATGTTTTGGCCGGCGTTTTCGGCTTGAAGCAAGCTGAACGTCCCCGCGAGAAACTTCTTTTGATAGACGGAGTAATACTGATTCACGGTACCATCGGCCCCTTCGTCGAAAGCGAGTTCGTCCGGGAGATTGACGTTCAAGCCACGATTCAAGCCGTTGGCAGTGGCCGCCCAGCCCTGATCGACAATCCATTGCATGTGAGTCGCATCGAAAGTCGGTGGCGTAGCGCCGTCGGCGTCGGACAAGCGATTGTCAATCAGCATGTACACCGTGGAAGGATCCGCGATCGTCACATCGAGCTTGTACGTCGCGTTGTCGCGATTGTCGTTGCCAGACAAGATGTACTCCTTGCCGATCAAGTAAGCGGGAATCGGCAGCGCTGCGTCGCTCATGTAGCGATGAGCACGATCTACAAACGCGGGCGACAGGTCCGCGAACAAGCCCGCCGTGTAGTTGGCGCCTACGACGGAATCCAGCAATGGCTCCGCCGCGACGGTCACTTGCCACGTCTGGCCCGACCATTTGGCAGGAATGGTGTCCGTGGCCTCATTGTCGCCGCCAGTCTCCACGACGCTGACAATGTTGGCGGAATTCGCGATGCCAACGAGGGTCAAAACCATCACCAAAGCCAACGCGCGTGATTTGACGCAATACATCAACGGATCCTCCTCATTGGAAGCCGACGGCAGGGCGCGAGATGGAAAGGAACGGACCGAACGGTCCTGCGAATGTAATGAATCTGGGAGACGAGGACGACGAATGCCGTCTGAGGTGAGAGTCTAATGCGACTCGCCAGCCGATTCAAGCGTTTTCCGAATCTGATGTAAACCTGATACTAACTTTTGAGCCAGTCGAACACTTCGCGGAACCAATGCACTGCATCGAGCAGCTTCGCCCTGCCGCAACTCCGAACTGGATCGCGAATGAATGGATGGACCGTAAAACGAAGTGGCAGATAGTACATGGCCATTGTTCTGCTTCCGTCCGGGACCGAGACGAATGTGATCGCGTTAGTCGGCCCGCTACTGAACTTAGTGACGTTGTGTCTTGCGCGTCTGATCACGTGGCTGCGGGCGTGAGCGACGACTACCAGCGCTACAAGACCTTCCTCGCGACCTACGCACTGGCCGTTCGCGTGATTCGCGTGGTGCTCGTCCAGGAGGAGCATGGTTGCTACGCCTTCTGCTGCACTGACGCCAACGCCAGCGTCGTCGAAATCCTGGAAGCGTTCGCCGACCGCGCCACGATCGAACAGGATTTTCATGACGTGAAAGAAGTCTGGGGCTCGGGCCAACAACAAGTCCGCAACATCTGGAGCAATCTGGCGGCGTACAATCTGAATCGGTGGATGCATACGCTCGTGGAACGGCAGACCTGGGATCAATCGGGAAATCAGTTGGTCGATCGCAGCGACTCGCCGTGGGACGACGCACAACGCCGCCGTTCACACGCAAAATGTCGCAAAGCCTTGCGGCAACGCCGACGAAAAAGTCGAGTCCGTCCATGAGGCCATCGCGGCGGGCGAGATTACCTGGCCCTGCATTTGGGACGGTGAAGATGGTCCACTGGCGACGCGATATCAAGTCGATGGCTTTCCGAGGGTTCTGCTGCTCGACGGCGAAGGACGCGTCGTGATGAGCGGCATCGACAAGGTAATGCTGGAGCGAGCGCTGGATGCCATGAAGGCGGCGCAGTAGAAGGCCGTAGGTCAGGCTTTCCAGCCTGACGTTTCGCACACCGCACTTGCTGCCCACGACGCAACCAGTCAGGCTGGAAAGCCTGACCTGCGAATTAGGCTCTGTTGACGATTAAATCCGCTTTAGGCGGATGAATCCGAGGGCCAGTTGGATGATTGCCAGAAATGTTTGTTT
>JAWXBP010000451.1 GCA_034440135.1 Planctomycetia bacterium | reverse complement strand
GAGCGATCATGTACCAGGTTTGCGACGAGTTTGGGCTCGTGACCGGCGCAGGTTCCAGCAGTTGCACTTGTTCGCCGCGCGAGAGTCGTACCTGCACGACGTCGCGATCGGGCGATTCCAAACTGCCGACGCGGGCGCCGACGTGATCTTCGAGCACTTCGGCGAGTCCGTCCGCCGTTTGCTTCAAATAGCGCGAGCCCACCAGGCTGAAACTTCCGTCCGGCGGCCGGATGGCCAGCCAGCCTCCTTGGTCGTGGCGATAGACCTCGACTTCGGCGCCGCGATGCAGGCGGCCGGTCTCGTAATAATTGCGGCCGGGGCCGCTATGGACCGGCGCCCCGTCCTCCAACACCGTCACGGCGTAGGGAGACAACTCGTCGCCACGGACCGGGCCGGCCCAAGCAAGGGCGAAACCAAGGCAGATCAATAAAGCACTTCGCATACGTCCACTCCGGCTTCGCGCGGACCTCGGGCGAAGCGATTGAAGAAAATCTGGCGGCTTATAGCGGAAAGGGCCGCCTGGGTTCAAGAGCAAGCCACTCGGTCGCCGGGTCGAAAGGTCGAAAATGCCAGCCTAGATAACGCACTCGACTTGCTCTACCATGGGCGTCGCGGCTCACATCCAACACCTCTGGCGATTCGATTGCGTGCCATGAAAGACATTGTGGCGTTGGTCTTAGGCGGCGGGCGCGGAACCCGGCTGTATCCGCTCACCAAGTACCGCTCGAAGCCGGCGGTTCCGCTGGCCGGCAAGTACCGGTTGATCGACATCCCGCTGTCGAACTGCCTGAATTCCGGCGTCAATCGCATCTATGTGATGACGCAGTTCAATTCGGTCAGTTTGCATCGCCACATCCGCCGGACCTACACGTTCGACGCCTTCGGCGGCGGCTTCGTGGAGATTTTGGCCGCGCAGCAAACCAACGAAGCTTCCGACTGGTATCAAGGCACCGCCGACGCCGTGCGCCAGCACTTGCGTTACCTGCAGCAGCCGGGCATCGAGTACGTGTTGATCCTCTCCGGCGACCAACTCTACCGGATGAACTACGCCGACATGCTGGCCACGCACCAGCGCAGCAATGCGGAAGTGACCATCGCCGCGCTGCCGGTCGACGAAGAGAAGGCCGCGGGGTTCGGGATCATGCGCCTGGACGATTCCGGACGAGTCGTCGGCTTCCTGGAAAAGCCCACCACGAAGCAAGAGCTTGAAATCGTGCGGACTGATCCGGCCTGGATCGACGCGCGCGGCATTCCCAGCCGCGGGCGCTCCTGCCTGGCGAGCATGGGCATTTACTTGTTCAATCGCAAAGTGCTGGTCGACGTGTTGGAGAAGACCGACTATCGCGACTTCGGCCGCGAGGTCTTCCCGGCCTCGATCCGCAGCCGGCGCGTGCAGGTACATATGTTCGATGGCTACTGGGAAGATATTGGCACGACGAAGTCCTTCTACGAGGCGAACCTCGACCTCGCGAAGCTGCATCCGCCGTTCGATCTCTCCAGCGCCGATGCGCCGATCTACACGCGCGCCCGATTTCTGCCGCCGTCGTCGATCGACGGCGCGACGATCCGCAACAGCCTGGTCTCGGACGGTTGCCGGATCGAAAGCGGCGCGACGATCGAAAACAGCGTGATCGGCTTGCGCTGCCGCATCGGCAAGAATGTGACCATCCGCGATTCGGTCGTGATGGGGAGCGACTTCTACGAAGCCGCGGAAACCAACCGCAGCGGCGCGCCGCCGTTGGGCATCGGCGAAGGAACGCTCATCGCCGGCGCGATCGTTGACAAAAACTGCCGCATCGGTCGCAACGTCCGCATCGCCAACCACCGCGGCGTGCAGACCTGTGAAGAAGCGAATCACGTCTCCGTCTGCGACGGCATCGTCGTCGTCGGCAAAGAGGCGGTGCTACCGGACGGCTGGGTGCTGTAAGGATCAAGAGCGATCCCACTCGCGGCGTTGCGCTGCTTTACACCGCTCACTTGGTCTCGGGCAGCGTGACCTCGATCGGCTCCGAGTGCCACGGTTCGTTTTCGTCCGTGAAGCCCTCGAAGGTGACCCGCCAGACGCCGGGTTGGAGATCGCCAACCGGAAGCGTCAGTTCGCCGCGCTCGATCCAGGTGCTCACTTCCCGCATGGCTCGGTCCTTCGTCGTCTTGACGATCGGCGTGACCAGGGCGGAGATGGCGACATCGCCGCGTTCATCACGCTGTTCAAACTTGGCCACGGGCGGCAGCGTGCGCTGGGTGCGCGTGTAAATCAAATTCAATTGGAACAGCAGCTCAACTGCGCGAGCCTCCGCGACGCGCGCAATCACCACCATGCCGCGCGGATTGCCGCTAATCTGCTGCCAGGACCACTCGTCGCCCATGGCCCGCAAAGTCGTCGCTAATCGCTCGCGCACGTGGGCGTCCCGCTCTGTGGCGTACAACTCGGACAACGCCTGGACGGCGTGCTTTGTGTCCACGTGCTGCAAATTGCCGTCACTGGGGCCGCTCGCTCGCCACAAGCAATCCACGGCGGCGGCACGCATTTCGCGATCCTCGTGCGTCAGCAGCGGCGTTACGCGATCGATCATCTCCAACTGTTCCTGAGGCGTCATGCGGACCAGGCCTGGAAATTGCTCAGTTGGGCGACGAAAGCAGGAGTTGCTCAATGCTCGCAGCCCGACCAGCCGAAGCTTCGCATCGAGCTTTTCGTCGAACACTTATGATAGGACCAGCGATCTTCCTTCCGTCGAACAGAATGACGGGAAGTCGAACCAGGGACGCCCATTAAGTTCGAAATCCAATGTCAATGCGGCCCAACTGTCTTCGGGCCTGCAGCTCTCGTAGATCCACTCGAACAGCTTGTATTCGTACGTCGCCCAGCCCTTCGAACTGCCCTCAAAATGGCCGCCGCCGAACTCGGATCTATGCGCACGAATCCAATCCAGGAGCGCTTCATTGCGCTGGGCCGGGTCTGCTATGGCACGTAACTCGCGCACATGGTTCACCGCTGGCAGGTCGGCGCGCACTTTGGCCAGCATTCCATCCCAGGTCACATCCTTTCTCGGGAGCAAATACAGAGGGTCGTCGGAGAACTCCGGCTGCTGCGGTACGAGTGCCTCGCCTGACTTGGCTAGGGCGCGAACTTGCGCATAAACTTCGCCATTTCGCGCCGGTAGGCCTTCGAATGGCGGCTGGATAAACAGCAACGCCTTGTCGATCTCCGGTGGTGTCGCGTTTTCACGACTGAAGAACCTTGAAGTCCGTTCATCGAGCGCCAGTTTCGGCAGTCCCTCCTTGCTCAACTTCACTTCGCCGTCTACGGCGAAACTCGCTCCCTGGAGAACCTCCAGTACGCGATACTTCTGCGGCATCACATTGGGCTGTGTATCAAGCGGCTCCGCGATGACGATCGCGTCGGCCTCGATCGTCAATCGCCGGATGGACAACGTGGGGCGAATCTTGGCGTACGAAGTCGATTCGCCCAACGTAGCCAAGGCAAACGCAACCGCTAGATATGCGAATGGTTTCCGCGTCATCAGCGAGTTCTCCGATTGCACGGACTGCGACGACCGAACGGTGAGCGTCTTCAATTCTCACGCGCGTCTTCGTTCGGAGCAACAACTCAACGACTCGATCAGGCGTCACTTCCAAGTCATTACGTAATCAGGCCTTAGCACGATTCTCAAAAATTCCCATTTCGCCCCTAGGCGAACGCCTATTCCGTCGATAACATACCTCTCCCGCCACAAGACTGCCTGACTTCGGTCAGACCAGACGCATGGTGGGGAGGACGAAAAAGGCGAAATAAAATTCGCCGGCGACGTGTTGACACGACGCCTCATTCGCATAGAATGTGAGTCCCTCGCGGGGTTAGCCGCTAAGCCGGTTTGCTCCGCGAGTTTGCTTTTGATCTTTGACAATTTGGTAGAAGTTCCCTGTCGAATCAGCCGGCGTAAGACCGGAAACCGACCGAGGCGATCTCATGGCTTCACGACCATGGATTGCAAACCACTCGGTCAAACAAACCTGGTTGTTCAGCTAACTATCCGAAGCCGCAAGGCTTCGGTTAAGCAGCAAATAATTGAAGGGTTTGATCCTGGCTCAGAATGAACGTTGGCGGCGTGGATTAGGCATGCAAGTCGAGCGCGAACCTCGCAAGAGGTAAGAGCGGCGAAAGGGAGAGTAACGCGTGGGTATTTACCCTCGGGACTGGGATAGCTGCGGGAAACTGCAGGTAATACCAGATGATGTCCCCGGACCAAAGGTGTGATTCCGCCTGAGGATAAGCCCGCGTCCTATTAGCTTGTTGGTGGGGTAATGGCCTACCAAGGCAATGATGGGTACTGGGTGTGAGAGCACGACCCAGCTCACTGGGACTGAGACACTGCCCAGACACCTACGGGTGGCTGCAGTCGAGAATCTTCGGCAATGGGCGAAAGCCTGACCGAGCGACGCCGCGTGTGGGATGAAGGCCTTCGGGTTGTAAACCGCTGTCAGAGGGGAGGAATGGGCGGAGGGTAATCTCTTCGTTTTGACCTATCCTCAGAGGAAGTACGGGCTAAGTTCGTGCCAGCAGCCGCGGTAAGACGAACCGTACAAACGTTATTCGGAATCACTGGGCTTAAAGGGTGCGTAGGCGGCGCTGTAAGTTGGGTGTGAAATCCCTCGGCTCAACCGAGGAACTGCGCCCAAAACTACAGTGCTTGAGGGAGATAGAGGTGAGCGGAACTTAGGGTGGAGCGGTGAAATGCGTTGATATCCTAAGGAACGCCAGGGGCGAAAGCGGCTCACTGGGTCTCTTCTGACGCTGAGGCACGAAAGCTAGGGTAGCGAACGGGATTAGATACCCCGGTAGTCCTAGCCGTAAACGATGAGCACTAGATGGAAGGGTCCTCCATAACCTTTCCATCGAAGCGAAAGTAATTAGTGCTCCGCCTGGGGAGTATGGTCGCAAGGCTGAAACTCAAAGGAATTGACGGGGGCTCACACAAGCGGTGGAGGATGTGGCTTAATTCGAGGCTACG
>JAWXBP010000450.1 GCA_034440135.1 Planctomycetia bacterium | reverse complement strand
GTCCGATGGCTCGCGGGCCAGCGTTCGCAGATAGATTTCGACCACCACGGTTTCATTATCGGTGTTCTCGGCGACCAGTCGGCCGAGTTCCGTGTTGGGGTTGTAGGCGTTGATGGCCCGTGCCAACAGCGGCGAGTTCATCATCAGCAAGGCTTGCGGAATGGAGCCGGCCATTTCGTCGCGCGGATCGCTGGGATCGTAGCCGAAGGTTTGCACGAACTGCCCTTGCAGTCCGCGCATGCCGCCGTATTGCCCGCCGCCGCGTCCTTGATCGAACGACACGCCCAGCGCCCGGGCCAGCGCGCTCATCAACTGGTCCGCCCGCAGCCGTTGCAGGCAGTTGGCCGTGAAGGGCGCCTCGTCGGGGTCGCGGCGGCTGCGGCTGTCCAGGCCGTAAGCCGAGGTGGCGGCCACCGTGCGGTACAGCCACTTCACGTCTCGGCCGTTGGCCCGAAACTGCGTGGCCAGCAGGTCCAACGTTTGCGGCGCGGAGCATTGGCGGTCCGGACCCAAGTCGTCGACCGGCTCGTAAAATCCCTCGCCGACCATTTCCGACCAGACGCGGTTGACGAACGCTCGATCGAACCAGGGGTTGCTTTCGGCGGTCATCAAATTGGCCAGCACGCCGCGCCGCTCCTGATCGGTCTTTCCTTCGTCGATGCGATGACTGGTGACGAAGAACGTGGGCTGCATCAGCGTGCCCCGCGCCGTGGGATCGTCGAGGTCCGGCATGAAGTGCTCGGCGCTGCCGCGGGGCTGGTTGCCGTTGGGGCGACGGCGCGGGTCGCGATCGACGGAGACCACTTCAAAGCTGCGTTGCTCGCCGTCGCGCACCGGCCGCACCGCGATGCGGGGAAAGAACGCGGCCAGCTCGTGGAACTCCGTCCGCTTCCAACGATCGGTCGGATGGTCGTGGCATTGGGCGCATTGAATCTGAATGCCCAGGAAAATGCGGGCGACTTCGGCCGTGGTCTCCTCGGGCATGCCCATCTGCGCCATGATGAGGGCCGTTTGGCCGTTGACGCGGACGTCGCCGGTGGCCGTGACGAAGCCGCGGGCGATTTCGTCCCACGACGTGCCGCCATTGAAGGCCGTGGCCAGATACTCTTGCAACGCGCCGGCCGAGATCAACGCGCGATCGTCGCTGCGGCGATAAAGCACCACGTCGCGCCAGTAGCGCGCCCAGTTTTGTCCGAAGCGCTCGTCGGCCAGCAGCCGCTCCACCAAGCGTTGCCGCTTGTCGGCGGCCGGGTCGAGCACGAAGGCCGTCACCTGCTCGGGCGAGGGCAGTTCGCCGATCAAGTCCAGCGTCAGCCGGCGAAGGAACGTCTCGTCGTCGCACTCGGCCGTGCGATCAGGCGTGGCCCCTTCCGCGGAAGTGCGTTCGCCGAGCAGCAGGGCATCGACCTGGGCGGCGGCTTCCGCCGGATTGAGTTTCTCCGCGCGGGCGGGGACCGCGTTGCCGGCCGTGATAAACAAGCCCAGCACGAACGCAATCCGCAGCGAGGTTCGCATGGCCGGCGTTCCTTGAAGGTTCCGAAAAGAACGAAGACTGGTGGCGTTGGCCTCAACAAGGCGAACCGCCCGCCCGCAGTATACCGCTTGCGTCAACCGGAAGTATTAAGCACCGCCGGGGGGTGGAAGTTTCGCCCTCTTACCGATCGGCCGGCAGCCGGCGGTCGTCATCGTAACATAAAATACACAAGCAGGTTAAGCGAAAAACGAACCGCCCTCACCGCACTTTTCGACTACAATGCCCGGACCCGTTGTGCGAAGGTATCGCAACCGCCGACGGCAAAACGCCTCGGTTCAGCCGCGAGCACTGTCGCATGAGCAAGTTGGGAGTCGCGTTGACCGGTTCCCAAGAGCGCGCCGTGCGCCGGCTCGTCGGCGCGCTCGACGAGGCGGCGGCCTGCTATCAATTCACGGGCGGCTTCGCTGGCAACCTGCACGGGTCCGACTGGCCGTTGCACGACCTGGACGTCGACGTCGCCCGCGCCGATCTGCCGAGGCTGGCGGAGATTCTGAAACCGCTTACGCGTCAGCCGCTTGGCCCGTACGAAGATGCGGAGTTTCGACTGCAACTCTGGCGCGGCCGGATCGAGGGCCTGGAAGTCGACGTCAGCCAGGCGGAAGAGGCCTACGGCCGTCGCGAGGGGGAGTGGGTTTCCCTGGAAACCAATCTGGCAATTCGCCAAAGAGTGGCGCTGCTCGACCTGCACGTCTGGGTGCAGCCGCTCCAAGCCCTGATCGCGTATAAAGAACTGCTTGGCCGCACGGCCGATGTATTGGCTTTGCGGAAGTTACGGCCCTTTCGTTGCAGCGAGTGAGGCGGTTGTGATTGCGGCCCCGTTCGATTTCGCCGACTGGCTGGTCCGCTACGGCAACGCGTGGACCGGTCGCGATGCGGAGGCAGTCTGTCGATTGTTCTCGCCCGAGGCCGCCTATTATGAAACGCCCTTCGATCCGCCGATGACGGGGACGGCGGCCATTCGTCGATACTGGACGGATGGCGCGGTGAACGGTCAACGCGACGTGGTCTTCGCGGCCACGCCCCTGACGATCGATGGCCGGACGGGGTTCGCCCATTGGCGAGCGACGTTTCGCCGCGCGACCAGCAATACCCTGGTCGAGCTGGAAGGCATCTTGTCCGCCCGCTTCGACGAGACGGGGCGCTGCGCGGAGTTTCGAGAATGGTGGCATCGCCGCGAGACGCCGGCCGAGGAATCGCAGGCGTAACGCGAGCTGCGGCCGCGCTGGCTTACTCGGCGGCAATCCTGCCCGCTGCGACGGTCAGGAAGGCGAACTCGGCCGCGAAGCCGGCTGCCTTCGGACTGCAGGCGTACGGTCCGCAGGCCACCGCCGCGCCGGCGCGGTCTTCGTGCAAGTGGGCGACCCGCAGTTGGGACCAACTCGCGCCGTCGCGGGAGGCTTCCACGAAGTAATCGCTCTCCTCGCGGCGGATGCGCAGCCACATCTGCCCTACGTCCGACGGAATATCCTGCGTGGACCAGTCGGAGTAACCGGCGTTGGTAACGACCGCGCCCAACCGGCTGGGGCCGTGCGGTTCGTACTCGACGGACGTCTTGAGCCAGCAGGACGGCGAGATGCGAACCATCAATCCCGCCTGGTCGTATTGATGCACGCCCTGAAAGGCGACCAAAGTCGTTGCGATGAAGTCGCCGTTGCACTCCGCGAAGAGAAAATGCCCGTTGTCGGCCGAAAAGCCGTAATGCGTCTTCTGCCAGTAGTCCGTGCCGCCCTCCGTTTCCACCCGCAGGCAGCGCCGCGCAGGAACGATCGACCAACGCGCCGGCTCGCAGAACCAGCGTAGTTGCGGATGCAGCTCGGCCGTGGCGAACGATTCGTGGAGTGCGACGACGGTCACGCGGAACTTCGAGTGGATGCAGGCGATTTCATGTCGCGCACGGACTTAGGAGCCGCAGTCGCCGGGCGACCCGCCGTTGGGCCTTCGTTCGGCTCACCGTTTAGCGAATCGGGGGTTGACTTCTCGGTCACAGGCAACGTGTCGCTCGATGGACGGTTGCGAGATGCTCCAAGCGCTCTCGAATACTCAAGCCGGGCGATTCGATCGCCACGACGCCTACGGGCAGTTCATTGGCGAATTCAAGGCTTCCACCTCGCGTCAAAGCCACTACAAACATCACTTTCGCCCCCTTGCCGGCCGAGGCACTAGCGAGTTTTCTGGCCGCGTCCATGAGCGACTCGCCCATTCGCTGAACTCGAACCGTCACTGGGCCGCCGTCGAACTCCCGTTTCAGAATTGCGTCGATGCCGCTATTGCGCTGAACTGGCACACATTCCAAGCCTTGCAGCATTGCAAGGGCTGCATCATCGGCATTTCGATACGCCTCGCGCCCCATTTCGAAAACGCGAGACTGGCTCCGAGGCGCGCCGCAGAGGCGCTTCCTCGTCAACGTCACCGCGTCCTCAGAAACGTCAATTCCCATGCCAACCCGGTTAAGAAATTTTGCCGCGACCAACGTCGTGCCACTTCCGCAAAATGGGTCTAGGATACGATCGCCTTCATTCGATGCAAGTCCGATTATTCGCTCGAGTAGCAGCAGGGGCTTTTGGGTGGGATAGCCCGTTCGTTCCTTGGCCTTGGGGTTCAATAGCGGAATGTCCCATACGTCGCTCAGAGGCACTCCACGTTTGGCGCCATTGGAAACCGCCATCCCATCTTCATCCCGGTCGTACGTGGACTTGTTGAAGCCGTCGCGCGTTCGTCGCTGTAATATTTGGTCAACATTGGTAGCTAAGGAATAGTCGGTCAATACTTCGTTAAAGACGAACGTGCTGGTTTTAGTGTAATAAAGTATAGTTTGATGAGCCGGCAACAGTCCTCGTTGCGAGTTGGACCACCGTCGATAGCACCAGATGATCTCCGAGCGAAATTTCTCCGGTCCGAATACTTCGTCGAGCAAGGCGCGAACCAAGTGAACCGCATTTCGGTCGCAATGAAAAAAGATAGAACCTTTGTCTGAGGCGACTCTGTGAATTTCACCTAAACGCTCAAACAAAAAAGTCGCGTACTCTCTCTGCGTGGACCAGAGATCGTCGAAGGAAAACTCCTTCGACCGATCTCGCGGGCTAAGGCGATGCACCCTCTGAGTAAAAAACGGCGGGTCGAGGTACACGAGATCCGCCGTGCCGCCCTCGATCTCTTTCAGGATCGATAAACAGTCTCCAAGGCGAATCTCGATATCAGCCGTTAGGTGCATTTTCTTGCGCCAGTGTCGTGAGAATTTCGAAAAGGTTGATTCCTGTCCGTTTCTGCACATACTTCCACGCGGCATCCCCGTAGTAGTATTGGCCGCCGAGGCCTTTATAGAGGGTCTCAAGAGTTTGTTGAATCTTGATTGCTTGCGCTCGATTCGGATAGTAGAACATCACCCGTATGGGCGTGTACTTTGCATCGACGACCGCTTGAATGCGAGTGTGTTCTTTCGTAATGTGATCGCCATCGGTAGTCGCGTCTCTCCATTTGATCTCGATAGCATCGGAGTCCACAAGACAGTCGATTTCGAAGGTCTTGGGGCGACGGCCCTGAGAATTGGGGATCCGAACGGAACCAGACGTCGGGAATTTGTCGCGAAAGCAAAGCTGCACAGCTTTCTCCAGGAACGACCCGGCGTATTTGTAAAGAAATCGTCCCTTGTTTTGGTATTGGTCAACCAACTGTCCTTCGTCATCGCTAACCCCCAAGACCTGGTAAATCAGCAGATGCGACCTGTCGTCCTCTTTCATTTCCTCCAAGCGATCGTCAATTGCTTTCTTCAGTCTGTCGGCGTAGCCGCGCGCAAGTAGTCGGATGTTGTCTTCGATGGCCATGGGAATAAACCTCTTGTGTGTCGCGACTTACGTCCGCCGGGCCATCGTACGGATTTCCACTTACTAGAATCGGACGGAAACTATTCCACCGCTGGTAGATCATCCATGACGCCCGCGCGCAGGTCAAGTCCGGAGCCTTGCTAGCAGAGCATCGAAGATAATGCACCGCTATCAGGGCGGCCTTGCTACGGGTAGCGGCGGGAGGAGGCTCTGCCTGGGCGGCACACCCAGCAGGTGGACG
>JAWXBP010000449.1 GCA_034440135.1 Planctomycetia bacterium | reverse complement strand
CCACGAATGGTGAGCGCGTAGCGTTTCCACGTCCTGCGTCACAGTATTGATAGCTGATAAGGACGTTATTATTTCATTTTCTTTCAGTACGCCACC
Source organism: Planctomycetia bacterium (assembly GCA_034440135.1). Classification (NCBI taxonomy): domain Bacteria; kingdom Pseudomonadati; phylum Planctomycetota; class Planctomycetia; species Planctomycetia bacterium. Next base: position 5,223 of record JAWXBP010000449.1, on the reverse strand, counting down.
TTGAACGTCGGCGAATCCTCCGCCCGCGTCTTGCGTTTGTCGTACAACCGCGTCGTCGAAACATTCGCATGCCCCAGCCACTTTGGCCCAATCTTGATCGCCTGACCGAATTCCGCCGGGGCGCGCTTAGCGATGCCGACAGCGACGGCGTGCTCGACACTGTTACCACCGCCGGTCGCCAGCAGGCGTGGACGCTTGATGCGCTGGGCAACTGGGATTCGCTGCAAGGCAACGGCGGGACGCCCGTCGATCGGGATCACAACGCCCAGAATCAGATCACCAGCAACAATGGCGCATCACTCACTTACGACGCCGACGGCAATCTTCGAACCAGCGCCGGCGTCACCAATACTTACGATGCCTGGAATCGCCTGTATTCGGTCAGCATCGCAAACGGTCGATACTTCCTTCACGACGCGCTGGGTCGTCGCATCCATGAATTCTCCGCCGCCGACAACATTCAATACGGCGCGGGCGGTCCCTACCAGCGGACGAACCTTTACTATTCGGCCGACTGGCGTGTGCTCGAAGAAGACAGCAACAACGATGCACAGGACAGGTTTACGCAGGTGCAGAACGTCTGGAGCCCGCTGTACATCGACGCGATGGTGCTGCGCGACACGGAGATCACCGAATCGGGCGGCGGCGAGGGCAGAAGTCTGTCGGTGGTCGATGAACGCTTGCAACGGCGGCTGGAGCTGCTTCGCGCCGATCCCCGGTTCGCGTTCGCGGCGGGTGTGCCGCGTCCGAAGATCGTCGAGAAGGAAACGAATGGAACCACGACGCGTGGCGGCATTATCCCGCCGGCACCGATGAACGTGCCGACGGTGGCGGGCCGGGTGTACGTCGAGCAGGATGCCAATTGGAACGTGACGAGCATCACCGACACGTCGGGCACGGTGGTGGAGCGGTATGTTTATGATCCCTACGGCACCAGCACGCGGCTGACCGCATCGTGGGGCACGGCGGGAACGGATGCGTATGTGATGGCGTGGCGGCACCAGGGCGGCCGGCAGGACGCGGCCACGGGGCTGGTGCATTTCCGCCATCGCGATCTGGATACCGGGCTGGGAAGGTGGGTGCAACAGGATATTGGATATCTGGACGGGTCAAGCCTTTACCTGTACGGCTTGAGCAGCGCGCCTAATTACGTCGATCCCTTAGGCCGAGAAGTAGCAACCGCCACCGCCGCAACCGGCACGGCAGTCGGGGGGACAGCGGCCGCCCCAGTGGTCGGTGGAGTAATCGTGATCGGGCTCGCATGTTACGGAGCCTACTGCCTCTCAGACTGGTTGACGCCGGCGGCGGGAATTCCGGCACCAATGCCGCCGTTGCCGGTGCCTACGCCGGCAACGCCACCGCAAACATCACCGAATGGTGGGGGGACACGGGTGCCGCCGCCGGGGCCAGGCGATCCGGAATGTGATAAACTTGAAGCTGCCATCAGAAAGTTGGTAAACGAGCTAAAGGATCGGATTCGTGAATATAATAAGAACAAGGATAATCTTCCGGAAGATTTACCGCCTGAGCAAAAGACGCGTGGAAAGACCACACGCAAAGGTCATCGAGAAAGATTCAATAACCAACGGGTAAATTTGCAAAGGCAAATTTCACAGTTTAAGGATCGTGGGTGCACGAATGAGACGCCACCCGACACGGACGATTTGGCAAATCATCCTGGGTTGTGATCATTAGTAGGGAAGGAGCACCAATGAGTATCGATTCCGGAGACTGGAAAAGGGGGGCAATTCTTCTGAGCATGGATTTAACACTCTCGTTTGCGCGGGATTTGTGGTTTCCGTGTCGACCGCCCGAGGATCTCACCCGACTGTTGCAGAAGACCTTAAAGCCGTTTGTCACGGAAACGATGACGCGCTCAGATGGCAGTTTCGCCGCGCACGCGCATGCGAGCATCCTGGATAATCCCACTTTGCGAGACAATGTTGTGCATTGGGTGCAATCCGTATTTGGTGCGGGCGCAACTAGGGCTGACCAGCACTCGTGGTCGAGCGTCCTTTACGGCATTGCGAATCGGAAACTGGGGTTTCCTGTCACTGGATGGGGCGCAGTCCTTGAGCAATTCGTGGAGGTGGATCGCCTTCAATCACGCGACTTCATGCTGCGATGCGAAGCTATCACCAAGTCGGATCTATCGGCGTGGGATCAAGCTTTGCTCGATGCGGAAGATATCTCGCTTGAGAACATCACGGACCTGATTACGGTGATCGGAAGAGACAATCACTTCGTGTCGGCCTGGAATCAGTTCTGCGCCGACAAACTTTCAATCGAAGACCTGGATCAAGCGTACTTTTGGGGCCTAGACCACTCGACGCCGTTTGGGTCGAAGGTCAATGTTGTGTTCCCCGGAGGCTGGAGCATCGAAACCGCTCGACTCTATGATTTGTGGAAATCGTAGTCTGCATACGTGAGTTTTCACATGGCTGCTTGCCGCGGGCGGAGGATTCGTCGGAATCAGTACGCCACCTTAAACGTCGGCGAATCCTCCGCCCGCGTCTTCCGCTTATCGTAAAGCCGCGTCGTCGAAACATTCGCATGCCCCAACCACTCCTGAACCTTGGCAATATCCGACCCATTGTCGAGCGCATTGGTCGCCGCAGTCGCGCGAAGTGAATGCACACAAAACTCCGCAGCGTTGATGTTCGCCGCGGCTGCGTATCTCTTGATTACATCGTAAACGCTGCGATAGGCGATCGCCTTTTCCGTGGTCGCTCCCGCAGCGACCTTCGTCGGCCGAAACAACGCACCTTCAAGATCAAGTGCATGTCCCGCCGCGGCCGTGTAGGTGTCGATCCGATCCAGCGCCGCCGGATGCACCGGAACATACCGAATCTTCGATCCCTTCCCATGCACGCGAAAGTGTTTGACGCCTCGGCGCTCCTGAACGTCCTTCATTTTCAGCTTGACCAATTCTTCCGCCCGCAGCCCGTGATACAAAAACGAAGCAAGGATCGCCCCGTCCCTTTTCCCTTTGAGCGTGTCAGAAGAAGGGCAGGCGAGCAGCGCCCGAGCTTGGGCATCGCCGATCGCCGGCGTCTTGCCTTCGTTGGCGTCCGCCGCCGGTCGCTCGACGCCGTTAACCGGATTCAAGTAGATCGCGTTGTACTCGCACAAGTATTCGAACAGCGCCGACAATGCCGAGAGCTTCCGCCGGATGGTGGACGGGGAGAGCTGGCGGCGTTCCAGGTCTTTTCGCCAGGCGATGACGTGCGGCCGCGTTACGGCACGGATGCCGGCGACGTCGATGCCGGTGAAGTTCAGGAAGTCGTGGACGTCAAGTTTGTACGCCCGGCGGGTGTGCTTGTTGCGAATGTTGGCGAACCACTCGGCCTCTGCGGGGATGTCGGCCAGAGCCCAGAACTGTTGTTCAGTGAGGCGGGTCGGTCGGACGATCTCGCCACTTGTTGCTTTCCCAACCCGTTCAACCCGTTCGTTGAGTCGGCCAGGTGACTTCGATGGGCCGGAGAGAGCCCGGTGGGGATGGGGGGACATGGCTTTAGGATACCGCAGATAAAATATGTTATCAACGTATAACGGGTGGGGATAAACGGGGGGTTGACCGAACCGCTGCGGCGGGGTGCAGTGCGGGGTTGGGGTTTCGGTGAAAGTTTGGTGACGATTGGGTTGGGCCGGCGAAATTAGTGAAACATAATTTGCCACGCGCATACGCAAGCGGCGGGGGAGGGTGGATATTCATATCAATAGATCGGGATGCTCTTTTGCCAGCCAGGCTCGAACTCGGGCCAGGAGGTCGGCGGCCGTCGCGACGCAATCGTCCGCGTCGCGGCCGCTGATGGCGCCGGCAATGTCGTAGATCCCCATGTTGCGTTTCTTTCGGTACGTATCGAGCTTGGCGATCGCCGCGTCGTTCAATTCCACCGTGTATTCCAGCGACTGGATCACCCGAAAATGATGGGAGTCGCCCTTGGGGACGGCGTAGCCGGCTGCGTGGAGTGCGGCGAATCCGGCCTGCAATGCGGCGTTGTAGGCGATATTGAGTTTCCAGTCATCGCTGAGCCCGCGTGCCCGACAATCCTTTAGGTCGCGGTCGGCGAGTTCGAGAAGCTCGCCGATTTCCTGTGCGGTCGTCTGGTGCTTTTTCAGCCAGCCGTTTTTCAGCCAATCCTGCAAGGTCATGCGCGTCTCCGATGACGAAAATCTTGTCGTTGCCCAACACCCGCGTGATGAAACTGTTGCCCGTCAGTCGCTTGGCCCGCAGTTCTTTCGCGGTCAACACGAATGGATTGATTTCGCGGCCGAGCGTCGCCTGCTCATGCCCAAGTTCGGCGACGACCTGTTCAAGCGTTAGTTGGTCGTCGCGCGTTACGATCATCAAATCAATATCACTGTTCTGATTCGGATCGGATCGGGCGAAAGAGCCGAACACGAATGCGACCAGAATGTGTGGCGCGAGGTGGCGCAGCACGTTTCGAAGTCGATCATGCAACGCGATCGTTCGATGGATGATCTGCTTGAGCGGTTCGAAGATCACGCACTCGGGATTCGCTTGAAAAAAACGCTGCCGGTCACGACGGAGAATGCCGCACCCGGTCAATGCCGTCAGCTCGCGCTGGATAGCGCCGACACTGCTGTCGGTCCGGCGGGCAATCTCGCGGAGATAAAAAGATTCGTCGGGATGAGAATAAAGCATGGCCAAGACGGCACGGCGCGTCTTTCCAAACAGAATGAGTCCAGGATCGCTCGGCGTACTCATACTGAGATCGATTGTACCCGAATTGAGAGCGGTTGAAAGTGGCGATGCTCGGAAGGAGACGAATCTTGTGCGTCTATATGAAAAGGAACCGTCGTCGGGACGGTTCCTAGGTTGCTGATGGTTGTTAGTCATCGGCTTGTGGTTGACTCGCGGCGAAGGTTCGCCGGCAGCCAGGCGTTGACCTTATCGGCCAGCGCCTTGTCTGCGATGTTGCCGGCCGCGGCGTCGGCGAAGAGCCGGGTCAACTGTTCGACCAGCACGCTCTTTTTGCGGTCTGCCGGCGGCGCGGCAACGGACCCCGAGAACTCGGTGAACAAATGAGCCAACTGAATCTTCTGGTAGCAGCCCAGCCATGCGGCATCGGGCGTCCAGTCGTTCCGAACATTCACGTTCAGTTGGCCGGCCAACTGCATGACCAGGGGAGTGGAGCGCTGCGGGTGGGCAATCACAAGATCGACCACCAGCACGTCAATCAAGGCATCGAGTTTCTT
>JAWXBP010000448.1 GCA_034440135.1 Planctomycetia bacterium | reverse complement strand
GCTTCAATGTGGCCGCGGCTGATCAGCCGCGGAATGCTTCAACTCCCACCCGTGGGCCCCTTACTCGGTGATGCTTCAATGTGGCCGCGGCTGATCAGCCGCGGAATGCCTGACCTCGTAAGTTCCGAATTGCCAAAGACCCACGACGCATATTGCGAGTGGTCCCGACGAGCGAGCCGCTGACAGTAGCGATCCGCGCCTCTCGCCATTGCCAAATCATTATCGCACCTACCCTTGCGCATTGCGAGCAGTCTCCGGACTCCGTGCGCCACGTCGCCGCTCGCCGAGCTCTGCCCAACGAAATTCGAGTTTGGTCGCTCTAGCGCGTTACAAACACGGGATACTGGCTGATCTCGCCTGTGAGCACTCGAGCCAGCAGCCGAGCCTGAATCTCTAGCAGCCGTCGATAGGTGACACGGTAGCCGAACAGCGGATGGGTGACCAGCGTGTCCATTCGCTGTTCATACGCGCGGAAGAACGCTTTCCTCCCCTCAGGCCGCAGGGCGACCGCTTCACCCGTGCGAATAAAGTCGCGCGGCGTGACCATCCGCGTGTTTACCGCCGACAGCACGGCCGAATCGGCGATCAGCGGCCGAAATGGCTCCATCAAGTCCAACGCCAGCGCCGCCCGGCCGAAACGCGGTTGGTGATAGAATCCCAGGTAAGGATCGAGGCCGACGGCATGGCAGACGATTGTTAGATCCTTGGCCAGCACGCTGTAGGCCAGCGACAAGAGCGCGTTCACCGGGTCCCGCGGCGGGCGCCGGTTACGACGCGTGAAATCGAAATTGAACTCCGGCGCTGCGCGATCCTTCGAACCGTCCGAAGCGTCGACTTTGATCATGCCCGGAAGCCGCTCGAAATAGGCCCGCGCCGCAATTCCTTCCAGTCCGAGCAACTGATCGAATGACTCGGCATGTTCGGCGTCGTCCATCATGCACTTGAGGAATGCGATAGTGCCCGACGGCGGCTCGACGTGGTTCCTTTGCAACATCGTGCGTTGATTCTTGATCTTGCCGATGACCAGTGATCGCGCCAGCCGCAGGCAGAACGCCGGCACATCGGCCAGGCGAAACTGTTCGCGGCGCAGGTAGATGTTTCGCACTCCCAGCCCCTGCATAACGCCGTAAAACCAGCCTCCCATGGAGAAAAATGCGACCGGCACTTCATTTTCGCAAAGCGTTTGGATCGCCTGCGTGGAAAGCTGGATGTTGCCAAACACGTTCACTTGACAGGTCTCGCCGATCCGCACTTCCTGGACAACTTTGTCCTTCTGCTTCACCTTGAGCACGTTACCCGACTTGCCAACGTAAAGTCCTTGCGTATTGAGGTACAGCGGCCGCAAGTCGTCGCGCGCTGACATGAGGCGACGGGTTTCGCCGTCGCGCCCAGCCGCCGCAGCGAGGGGTGACCCCGTATCGAACAACATGCGCTGCGCTGAATGTCGCGCGCCGTCGACGTTGACTCGGCAGGCCCAGGTCTCGTCCGGAAGGCAGATTCCCACTAGCGAGCAGCGGGGGCACTTCGGACTGTCCACGAGCGGTGGTGGAATCTCCTCGGATTCGGCCGCGGCCCGCGCGTCGGCGAGCGCCTGCAACGTCTGGGCTATTAGCGACTCGTCGATGGCGATCCACACGCGCTGCTTGGTAGCGACATAGTAAATGATCGCCTCGCGACATGCATAACCATTGTCGCGGAGCACGAGCGCCTGTACGGCAAGTTGCACGCGGTCGGCGTCCCAAGCTTCGAGTACGCCGGTGTCGACGTTCTTCCGCGGCGCTCCCCGCTTGTAATCGACGGGAGTTACGACTCCATCGGCCGCCTCGACCAGGTCGATCTTCGCGATCAGGCCGTGGATATCACTCGACAAGCTGACCGAACGGGAATGCAAGCAATCGTCAGGCGCGAGTTCCTCGGCCGGCGTCAGCGCGTCTTCCCGCGCGTCGAGCTTGGCGTGTCGCAACGCGCCTTCGACCGTTTCGCAGTTATGGGCGAAGACCCCCTCGACCCATTCATAGTAGAAAAGCCGCGGACAGTACACGAACTCGTTGAGCATCCGTGCCGGCAAATACGCGGGAGCATCGGCGGAATGGGTCACGGCACGCCTCCTCAACTAGGGTTGGACGTCCATGCGGTGACTGAACCGACGCAAATACACGGAGCATCGCTAGACGACAACGCACGGCGCGCTGATCGGCGAATACGGTTGTCCGAGCGCGGTAATCACGCGCTCGCCGCGGCCTTCGGTCGGTCCTAAGTCGACGAACAGCACCTGGTCCTCGGTGTGCTTGATAATCTCGCACAGCACATGCCGGCACTTGGCCAAATCGATGGCCGTGAATTGGCACTCGAAAATCGAGTACTGCAGGTGATCGCCAAAGTCCCGCATGACTTTGAATACCTGCCGTAACCGCTTGTCGTCACGGATGTCGTAGCAGACGAGGTAAGTGCTTCGCATGGCCGGCGCTCATTCCAGAAGCGTGGGCGCGTCCGTGCATTCATGTCCACCGTCGAGACGTTGGCTCTAGTGTAGTCCAAGCATCGCGGCAAGCAAGTTGGCCCCGTCATTTCGCCATCGCCGGTCCCCTCCGCGAACGTGTACTAGGCGTCCACGTCAGATCCAGCATTCGCCATCACTCCAAACCCGCAGTGGCGACCGGCGCCGATCACCAGCGGGCCGGGCACATTCACGCAGTCGTTGAATCGCAACGTCAGGTGAACTGCCGTTTGGGTTTGAAGATGTTTAGGGCGCTTGTATCCGGTCGGCTTCTTGTCCTTGTCGTATTTGTGGGCCGACAGCGCCTTGGAGAAGCGTGAAAACGCGGACCACTCGAACGAGCATGGTTGTTCGATGCCTGACTGTGATAGCGTACGCTCAATTAACCTTCGGGTTTTTTCCGGGTTGTGGTCATCATGCCCGGGAAGGATGACGGGAGTGAAGCTATGCCAGATGTTAGCGGACTCCGTGTAGCGCCGCGACACTCCGTCCCCTTTCATCGGTACCAGCAGCGGCGGATCGTTCACGCCGCGCGCGGCGAACTCATCCTCCTGCTCCGGTCGGAGCGGCTGCCCCGCCAAAAGCCGCGCTACGTAATCTAGCCGTTCCTCCTCGCCAGGCGAAGCAGCCAGGATGACCCGTCGAACGCTGGGGTTGGTGTGCAGGTGCCCAATCGACGGCAGGGGCAAATAGGATAGTTGACGATGTTCCTTGGCCCCGTCCTTTGCGTGTCCAGCGATGTAGGTTTCGACCCAATCGTCCGGGACGTCTCGTGGCGGCGCTTTCATCATCGCCTTGATTGCCAGGTGACGAACCATGCCAGCGATGCAGACAAACTTACTCTGCGGGTAACGAAAGCGCGTACCATCCAGGTTGCGAAGCTCAAAAATGCGGTAGGGACGTTGCAGCGGCATGTCGCCGCGCCGGTAGGCTTGGACTCTAAACGCCCGTAGCGGCGGCACGGGGCGAAACCCATCCTTGGGCAGCCGATTGAGAAAATCCCGGTGTTTGCGCATCAAATCGTCCAGCGTGCCCTCCACGGGGACTCGCAATGGAGTTCCGCCCGCTGGCGCCGGTCTCCAGCAATACCCGGGCAGGCTCGCCGCCTCGTCAGCGGTGATAATACTGGCATCGCCCACCGCCATGTCGATGCCCCACCCAAGATGCGTAATGCTACGAGCGGCCGCTTTTAGCGTCGGAAAATGGCCGTCACACTCAGCACGGTCGTGCGGTAGTGCATATAGAAAGTGAACCGCGTCGCCGGCGAGATGCGTGGGACGCACGACCTTCTCTGCACGCTTCACGGTGGCGGTCACATCTCCTCGTTTCCAGGCGGGCACGAGTAAATCAGCAGTGTTGTCGGGCACGTACGTAAGGCACTTCACTTCCGAGCACAATCCTTCGGCCGCGACGACTTGCGGTTCCGCTTGGCTTTCCAACCAGCGCAGCGCGGGCGCAGCGTGCACCAATTCGGTTCGCTCGTTCCAGCGACCAGCCGCAGCGGCCAATAACGCTTGAAACGCCCGCAGGGGAGATGGCGGCCACTCCGGCTCAGCGCCATCGCGACGTCCGTGAGCGAAGTGCTGAAGAAATCGGACTGACAGACAGAAGTACGATGACATCAGTTTTCCTCCGACTCTTCAGGCGCCGTGGCGGCCGCCTTCCTTCCGGCTTTCGCTTTGGGTTTCTTGCTCTCATCCCCCTTTACGTCGTTCTGGGCCCGGGCGTTCTCGAAGTCGACAGTTCGATTCCTTCCGACGCCAAATCCCTTCGCGGCTTCGATCGCAAACGCCAACGCAATCTCATGCGAGATGTCGCACGGTGCCCGCCTGCCATCGAAATGCACTTCGACGAACTCGCGCGGCTGGTCCGGATGTAGCACCAACATACAGCCTTGTCGCAAGTAACTCGCAGGCGGGGAAGTAAACGCGACCAGCGACAAACCGAGGATGTATCTCCGCATGGCCAGTGTCTTGTCGCGGTCTTTACCGGAATGGAGCATGCGCAGCGCCGCAAGGCCAAGCGTGGCGTCGCGACGAATGTCGCCATCGGCGATCACGCCGCCATATGCCGCGGATGCAGGGTTGTGTACAAAGCCTCGCTGCGCAAGCGGGCTCTTATTGTTACCCTCGGCCTTCGCCCTGTCTTCGGCGCTGAACACGTCCAGCGCACTATAGTCGAGCGGAGGAGTGTACACTGCTGCACGCGTGAGTCTACGGACGTTTAATGCTCGGATCGTCGAGGCGACCAGCCGCGGAAGTTTCGCTTGGGTGTCGCGGGAATCCCACACGCCGAACACCAGCGACGTCGGCGCGATCTTTGCCATTGGCTCGGCGTCGCCCCTAAGAACGGCATCGAACGCGGCCCGCAACTCCCCCTGGAGCGAAGTGCAGCGCAGAAGCGCGTCACCCGCACGATGCCCCGCTTCGAGAAGGTTGACCTGTTTCCCCCCAGCATTAATCACGACCTGTGGGACAAGCTCGCGGTATTTCTCCTGCATAAACAGCGGCTCGATGCGATTCGCCTGGGATCCAACGCTGTCAACCAGGCAGACACTCTTGCCGCTGGTGTCCGTGTCGATGTTGTAACCGCCGGCAAATCCGTCCCCGGCGGCGAACGTCGCGGGGAACAATACGCCGCCGTCCCCTTCGACTGGCATGAGATATTCACGGATGACGAGTGCCGGGGGACCTGCATCGTCTAAGTATTGGTCGAAACTCGACAACCCTGACATTTCAGGCGCTCCTCAATTAATTGGGACGGCGGATCGGAATGCTTTGTGTTTCTTCTGACCAGTGCGAAACCAGTTCTCGAAGCGATATGCTCGCTGACCTCGCATAGCAAGGCTGCCGGTTGAAGCTGCCAGGAGCAGGCTGGAAGCAAGCGGCGAGCTCCAGGTAAAGTAGTCGTACACTCGCCGGACTGAAGTAGTCGCCGGTCGAGCCACTTGGAGCCCGATTAGGCACAGGAGTTCGACGGCGGGATGGGCGATGCTCGTGAATTGCATGTCATTGAGCGAAAAGCCGACGTCTCGGGAGTGCGCATTCGGTGCTCGCCGAGAATCGAAATAGAACGGCTCTTTCTTCTTGGACGGATCGTGCGGATTTGTCACGACCATGCCGATATCAAGCAGCTGTGGCCCGTGAAACCGCTTGTCTCTGATAGCTTGCTGCATCGCACATGCAATCCCGAAGCTCTCCATCGTTCCAGCCCACACCTTTAAGTCCTTAGCGCCAATCCGGTCCGTTTCCCACCAGTCGACTGATAGCGCACGAAACGGGTTAGCGATAACCAGCGGCGATGAGTATGGATCTGCTTTGTTGGAATGCACAAGAACGGCGTTGGCGATGGCGTCGACGAGCGTGGGCAGCGTTCCACCGCAAGCAACGTGGAACAACCTCGCATCATTCTCAAACCACCCCTCCGCTCCAGGCCAAAGCCGGTCCGCCATTTCCAACAGTCCGCAGCAGGCGAAGAATTGCCCAGGGTTGGTCACGTCTACGCTGACCCACCATGCCGGTTCCGGATAGTTGGTCATGGCGCTACCTCCTGCATTTGCCGCTCGGATTGTGACTCGAACTCCGATGGTTCGGCGCTGGCGGCCCAGTCGGCGGCGCGGAGCAGTGATTCCAAATACGCGAGGCCCCAGCGGCCATAGCGGCGCTGCAGCCGCGCGAATCGACGGGGAACCTCGGTGGCCACGGCGTCACTGATGATCGGGCGGTGGTCCGGGTCGTACGCCTCGTCCAGAGGGAAGTGCGGCCGGGCTCGACCGTGATGCGCGGCGATCAAGTGCAGCACGAGGTCCTGCAATTCCGTGGTGAGGGCTTGAAATTCGGCCTCCTCGGCTGCGTCAATGATGGAGCCGAACTCGTGACGATACGTCTCCGGAAATCGCACTGCGGCGCCCCCCGACTTAGCCAGCACTCGTTCCGGATAATTGCGATTGCCCAGCCCGAACTGAAACTGCTCGCGCCGCTTGCCGTGATCATGTAGCCTAGCCGCAATATGGATGGCCTGCTTGATGTCCGTTGGCAGTTTGAGCCGCCCCAAGATAAAATCGCAATGGTCCACTACGTCCTTCACATGCACGTCCCATCGCACCGGCCGCTGAGCGGTGCGCCCGCCTTCCAGCGGCCTGCGTTTGAACCAGTCCCATGCGCGGGGCTCGTCGCCCTCCCCGCCGAGGTCCAGTTCGACGCTTAGCACGCGGCGCATCCCTTTGGTCTTCGTGTCGTAGCCCGCGTCATCGGACAACACGCGAATGCGGTCGTCATCGTCCCCATTGGACTTGTCAGCCACGTCGTAAGCGTGTGGTGATGCGCCATCCAGAATACCGCTGGAAGACAATCCTCCAGCGGAAGGAGGTAGCAACAACGTACGGTCCTTGATGCGAGCGGTCGCTTGCTTCTTGTCCACCGAAAGCAGCTTTTCGAGCGTCAGCACCTCGACTTCGCCACTATCGTTGACCAGCCACACCGGATACACAGCCCCCAACAAGCGGTCGCGCATCGCATCGAGTTCCCTCAGCACTCGCTCACTAGCATCGCTGAGCAACTCGCGGGGGAGAAGGGCGTACTCGTCCAACAAGTCTATGGGCTCATAGCGTTCGAGCCGATCACCGACGACGAGATTAACCTCCTCCCGCCACGCGACTCGGGTTCGCGGCGGTTCCCACTCCGCGATCCCATGTAAATAATCCGCCACCTCCGGGCGCCCGGGCATCTTGCCCCGGATACTGGTCAGCGCCCAGGCGTCAAAAAGGGTTTCGGTGGCGGGCAGGATCATAGGTTTCGGCGCAAAGGCGCCTTGGCGTTGCTTGGCGTCGAGGTTGCTCAAAGTCAGTGGGCTAGCGTCGCAGTTCAGGCGTTCCAGAAGTTCCTTCGTGGCCCGGCGAGCTGGCGTGAGCGGATGCTTGTCGTCGAAGGTGGCCGGATAAACCACGTCAATGCGCGTATCTTTGCGATTGCCGAACCGGTTTACGCGCCCGAACCGTTGAGTCATGCTCTCGAAGGTGGACAGGTCGCAGGCCATGTGGTCGGCCGAGAGATTGACCCCCACTTCGCCCGCGCTCGTGCAAATCAGGTACACCGCGCTACCGATCGGTTCGATCCGCCATTGCTCTTCCTCCGGAGCGTCTTTTCTTGGCGGCTTAAGGAACCGGGCGAACACGGGAGACGCATCGCTTCGGCGCGGGTCCGCCATGCGATCGCGCTCCCAACCGCGCATTGTTCCGGTCAGCGTCTGGACATGATTCGCGTCGATGCCGGAGCCCTTTGCGGTCAGCTTTTCGTAAACCTTTTTCACGTCATCGAGCGTTCGCACGAAGATCAATACAGCGGACCCGGATACCGTGTGCTCAATCGCCAACTGCGCGATTTTGTCCGCCAGCTCCTTCTTTTCGTCCTCGATTCGATGCAACGCCAGCGACTTGGTCGCCCTTAAGCGGTGCCAGGCGCAATGGATCGGCTCTGTGGGATCATCGGGTAACAGCTTCGGCGGACTCCGTTCTTCGTCGGTTAGCCGAAAGATCGCTTCCTGCACGCTCGAGTCCTCTCCGCGCGAGGTCGCCGAGAGTTCCATGACGTGGAACGGCGAGCAATCCCTACAGCGACCTTGTTCTTTCTTGATGGCAGTCAACAAGTGCTGAAACGCCGGCTCCAGATGCGCCTCGTCATGTGCGTACAGCACATCCTGGCCGAGAAAGCCCGCATGCAGCGGCCTCCCCTTGAAGCCCACGCCGTAACCGCTGAACAGCAACCGTGAACCGATCATGTCCACCGTGCCGCAAATCACCGCTGGACGCGAGGGGTCAGCGGACCATTCGCGATTGTCGGCGAATTGGCCGCGCAGAGTGCTGATGGCCAGCGGTGGCTCCTTATCAGGTAACGGAACCCCGCATAGCGCTCTGAGTCCGACGTCGAGCTCACTTTCAACGATCTTGGCGCGAAGCTTCTCCACCTCGGTCGTCGTTTGATCAACCACGGTACGGCGATTCACAATATACACCAGGCGCCGCGGCAGATTTGCCCCGTTGGCCAATGCAATCAGCCACACAGCGATCACGCTCGTCTTGCCCAATCCGGTGGGGATATCGCAGCCAGACGGAATCTTGCCATGCAAAAACCACTCGTTATAGAGTGAACATTGCCAGGGAAACGGAGCATTCCCTGTCAACCGCCGAAATGCCTCGTCGAATTCTACGCTCGGCAACCTATTGCATGTCATCCACAATAACCTTTCAGTTGCCGTCCAATGGAATCGACTTCACTAGTCTTCATTTTCGCTCGATCTCGCTCAGCATGGCAAGCAAGTACACGATCGTTTCGCACTAATTTTGGCCCTAATATCCATGAGGCGCGTTCCGATGCAACCACGTTCGCTGCCGCGCAAATCAAATTCCGAACAACTCGCACTCGATACCGCCGGCCAGTTGTATGGCACCTCGGCCTTTGCTTCTCTACCGACGCAACTTCCCTCGTCGCTGGGCCGGGAAAGCTAACCGCTCCAAGCCAGCGTCCATCCAGCCCGATTGCATCGCGTCCGTCGCCATACGGGCAAAAACCGCGTCGGTCGCGTCGCGCTGAACTTGAACCCTGTTGGCTTCAACCGCGGTCACTCTTGGCGGACCCGCGACGCTAAAGCCGGCCTGCGGCGACGGGAAGCTCGTCCCAAAGTTGTTCCGCACCGCATTCAGGTCGTTCAAGTCGACGATGAAGTCGCCGTTGGAATCCCCAGGAATTGGCCGCAAAATGTCGAGCGTGAAGCTGTCGATTGTGGCGGTTTGCTGAACCGCGGTGGTCGGGCTGGCATGCTGGACCCCCAAGTACAGGTTCGATTCGACGTTCAACCACGGCAATTCGAATGATGGCGACTCGCCACTCGCGACCGGGTGCGCCTGATTCTGCCATGACACAGACCACTTCCCTGCGCGACGCGACAAGGTGAGAGTAACATCATCACCAGGCGCGAAGGCGTTAATCGCCGTTGAATAGAGAATCTCGTCGACGCCGCCGCGATTGATGGCGAGGTGGTAGACGTTCGAATCATGAAAGCCGACGCGCACGGCGTTATCCCACGCCGTGCCGGCATACAGCGTCAGGTTGTCACCGCTGTTCGGCACTTGTACGTTCCGGAAGGTCGCCGTCAGATTCAAGTCGTCTTGCGCAATCCCTTCTTGGAACACGCCTGGCGCTTCCAATACTGCCAGGTTCAGCCCCCCGTTAGCGTTTGATTGCGTACTTTTGAGCAGCAATCTTCCGTTGATCCCTGGCTCCAGGTCCATGTTTGGATCGGTCACCGGCAGGTTGTCTCCGGTACCCGGCAAGCGGTGCGTGAAGCCAGTCCCCACGCTATCCTTATCCAGGAGCGTGCCCGGCGCTGGGGCGTTGAACGACAGATCCACAACCCCCAGCCCCGTTTCGCCGAAGTGATTTCGGACGTTGTTCAGATCGACCACGCCGACGGAGCAGTCGCCGTTCGTATCGCCTGGCAGCGCGCAAGGTCCGGCTTCGAGAACACTTTGCGCTGTACCGATTCCACCGTCATCATCGACACCGGTGAGCGTGAAAAGATAGGCCGTCGACTCCAACGGCGTGAACGTGAACGACTCGCCTGCCCCCACGGCGACTGACTGTCCGTTTCGCGTGACCTGCCAGTGGAAGGCAATCGTATCCAGCTTGCCGGGGTCGTCGGCCAGCGCTTGCAGCGTGAACGGCTGACCGACGTTAATGACGATCGGAATCGCCGTGATCGCCACAGTCGGCGCGACATTGGCCACGGTCACGTCGGTCGCGGCCGCGCCGCTGCCGCCATCATCATCGTTCACGGTTGCGGAGATTGTATACACATCCGCCGGCGTCCCACTGGGGTCGTCGTCGAGGTACATGTGCGTCGCGGTGAAGGTGTGTGCAACGGCATCAACGACCGCATCCGAGGTCGTGCCGTGCCCCCAGTCGATCACAACGCTATGGGTGTCCACTGATGGGACCAAAGTAAACAACCCCGCCGCTTCAGACGTGCTCAGCGCTCGACTGTAAATCCGCACGTCGTCGATCGCGCCGTGGAACGCGAGCGTGTTGTCCGTGCGCATTCCCAAGCGGGCGTGGAGGGGATTGTCAGGAGCATTTTCCGCAACAGTCGGCCCGAACAACGGCACTTCAGCCCCATTCACATAAAAGCGGACTTCCGTTGCGGAACGATACACTGCCACCACATGCGTCCACTCGTGAAGCGCGTACGCATCTGTTTCGGTGTGCCAATCCTGGCCGCCACCATACCGCGGCAAGAACGTCATCGAGGTTGCGCCGGTGTGGCCCGCGGTGTGAATCTCGACGTTGTTCTGGCCTTTAGAGATCAGCATTCCCGCCTGCGCGGGCGTCGATTCCGCGCGGAACCAAAGGCTGACGGAATAGTCAGTGGAGTCGAAGGCGCTGCTTTCCGGTAGCTGAATGTAGTCATCCTCGCCGTCGAATAAAAAGGCGCCGTCCGGAATCCCAAAGCGATCGGCGGTTGGAACCGGACCGAAAACCGTCCCGTCATTGCCAAAACCGCTCAAGTCGGCTACGTCGCCGTTGAAGTCGTAGCGCGCCGTGAGGCCATTCAGCACGTCGAAGCTTGGGTCAGCAATCCGCCCGGTCACGGTCACCGTGCTGCCTTCATCCACAGCGTTGGGAGTGGCGATCAAGTCGACGATCGTCGGGTCGGCGTTACTGATGAAGATGTCTTGGCTGGCGGTCGTCTCGCCGCCGTCGTCGTCGCTGACAGTCACCTGGGCGGTAAAATAGCCGGCCGGGTTATTGTCCAGGTAGGAGTGCGCGACCGAGAAATTGCGGGCTCCGAGCGCCACCGGCAAGGCAGTCGTCTGGCCATCTCCCCAATCGATCGAAACGGTGTGCGAGTCCCCCTGTCCGGGATCGTCGAATCGTCCCGTGAGCACCACCTCACTGCCTTCGAGATAGGCCTCCAGCGGGTCAAGTTGCAGGTTTGACGGGGCCGCGTTCGTGATCGTCACCGTCGTGTCGGCGTCGCTCGCTGCCCCCGCGTCATCCGTTACGCGCAGTCGAAGGGCATATGTGCCGACGTCCGCAATGCCCAATGCAGTCAACTCGGCCCACGATAACAATGGGCCGACTCCGCTGGCGTCGCTGTAGTCACCGTCGCCGTTCAAGTCCCAGGAGTAAATCAGCGCCTGGCCCTCGTCAGGGTCGGTGCTTCCGCTCGCATCAAGCTGAAGTGATTCACCCTCGGCGATTGCGTAGGGGCCCCCGGCGTCGGCACTCGGTGATGCATTGCCAATGTAGAATGTGCGCGTGAAGTCGCCACCTGGCTCGCCGTCGTAGTCACCGTCGAGTGCGTTGCCGGCCAAATCGTGGATTCCGTCCCGGGCGGTGAGCAAGTAGGCACCGGCGCCGAGGGGCGCGTCGAGTGACAGCACCGCCTCGTAGCGATTCCTGTCGGGGTTGAAGAGCCAGTCGATCGCCGCAATGCGACTGCTGACGTCGACGCCGTTTCTCGACAACGTCCAGTTTGCCAGATTAGTGGGACTATGTGGGTTGAGGCTTCCGGCCGCCGTATCAAGTTCCTCACTGAACGATACGACCAACTGAGGGACGTCGAACGATAGATGTTCGGCTTCGCTGATCGGATCAGGCGCCAACAAAACAGGCAACGGATCATACTCGACCAAGTACGGAAAAACTGCATCGTCGACGTCGTTCCAATCGCCTACCTGGCTGTAGTGAATGTGTGCAAAATCCTCTCCCCCACTGCCTTCGTCGCTGCTTGGCTGGTTATGCCCCCAAGCCGTGTAGGCCGTCTGAATTGGCGCCGCGAATTCATTCGGATCCTGCCAAATCCCATCCGTATCATCGATCCACCGCCATTCACCCTCACGAGCTTCGTCCGTAAAGCCAATCAACGCCTGTGAGTGTGGCAGTGCTGCCCCAAAAAAACCGTTCTCGGCAGCACTGGAAATCGTTGCCAAATGCCCGTTCGTGAATCCCATCGGTCGTTCGCGCGTCGTCGCATCTGCATTGGCATCGTGCCAGTCTAACGTGTCCGCGACAAACTCATACGCATGGTCGTTTCCGCCGTCGCCACTGTGCCATTGCACGAATGGTGGTTCAGCAAGTGGAATCAGTCCGGAGGCGACGAATACCTCGACGTTCGAATACTGTGGAAACACAGAAAACGCGCGCGAGAAGTCGCCCCCCAGATGTCCATCGGAATCGCCGTCGATCGGAACTCCATCGACGTCGCGAATTGAATCCAGAGCCGTGAGCTGATAGCTGCCGGCATCCAGGGGCGCATCAAAAGTGATGACGGCTTCGTACTCATCTGAGGTTTGATTGAGCAGCAGCGTGACTTGAGCTAGGTGTTGTGACGCGTCCTCGCCATTGCGGGTCAACCGCCAGTTCTCCGGATTGGTGACGCTTGCCGCACCTGTCGCCCCACCGATCGTGGACAAAGCGCCACTGAACGCAATTGCCAATTGCTCCGGCTTGAAGTCCAATGTGCTGGACTCCGGTACAGGAATCCGGCGGACTGAGAATGGCACCTCGACCACGCCATGCATCGGGAACGGATCTTGAAATGAAACATCGGCAAGATCATTCCAGGTCGGGTCGAAGTCATTGTAATCGCCATAGCCCATCTGAACAAAATCTTCGCCTTCGCCGGTCGGCTGATCTGGCTGCCAATTGGTGTAGTCCGCCCCCTGCCCATCCGCCCACTCGTAGGCACCCTCCTGCCCAGCATCGTTGAGCCCAATCCACAATAGCCGACGACCATACGGGGGTGGACCATTTTGATGCGTTGGGACGAATGTATCCCACACCCAGTTGTTCTCGGAATTGCTATTGATCGTGGCCAAATGCCCTTCGAGGGCGTTTGCCATCGCCTCACCATTCGTCCAATTGCTTTGCGCGAGCAGCAGATACGGATGACGGTTTTGTGGGTTCACGGCCCACTCCATGACCGTCGAATTCAAGGGCACCCGCGGCCCCTCAATCGCAGTGATTCCAAGCGGCTGCACACTCAAAAGTGCCCGTGTCTCCAGGGACTCCATTCGCAAGGTTGTTCCGTTCATGCCTAACCGAGAGCGATAGGAGCTTTGGTCTGGTCCACGACGGTTTCGAATGACGCCGGTGCGATTGGCGAGAGGCATAGAAAGTCCTTGGGCCGATGCGGAATGCGAAATCACGCGCGACGTGACAATGTGGCTAAACGTCCGAACGTGGCCGGGCTACTTGAGAATCAACTAAAGCGATAAAAGGTCCGTAAACTGTGGAGCGGCGCAGCCCCAAGCGTCTGGCGATGCGCCATTTGCCACAGTCGTCCTCCCTGACCGTCGCCACGTTATCGCATCCAAATGCTCAACGCAATGATTTTGCGTCGTACGCAGCCAAGAAACGCCAAGGGGATAGAATTGCAGCCCAGTATGTCAGATTCAGCGCGAGGTCGACAATCGTGCACTTCCCGATCCTGTTCGCCTCGGCATGCTCGCGTCCACGGATTGTCGGCGCCGGCCGGTCCGTCCGCAGAGTTTGGAGAACTGGTGCCGGCATGGGCTTCTAGCTGGGCCACGGACGACTGGGCACGACGGTGCCAAAGAGGCGATAATCCGATTTTGATCAGAAGGTCGTATGGAGACTTTCGATGCGCGTCCCCCACAAACAACTGTCACCCTCCGCGCTCCGCGCCGTCGTCGAAGAATTCGTCACGCGCGACGGCACGGACGACTCCGCCGTTGAGCGGCGCGTCGAAGAGGTACTCCATCAGCTCGACTTCGGTAAGGTCGTCGTGCATTTCGACATGAGAACCAAGACTTGCAACATTCTTCCCGTGGAGGATGCGGAGAATGCAGGCGGTGAGGATCAAGGCATATAGCGCCAATAAGCGACTCAATTTCGACGTCCGTGAGGCGAATGGCACCTGAAGTCGATGCCGACCTGCTTCGGGGCAAGAATGAAAAGGTGCGGCAAGGAGCGCGAGCGACGCAAATTCCGTAGAAACAGGAATCGGTGCCAGCGATCCTTGAACGCAACGCCCGAGATCGCCAGAACCGCAATCGCCCACCAAACGAGGCACTTTACGGTGAGCATCATCTGCACGGCTCGACTATCCCGGCACTATGGCCGTCGTGTCGGCATTGACGCCGTCGACTTGGAAATAAGTGAAGGTGAAACGTTCGGCTTTCTGGGGCCGAATGGCGCTGGCAAGACGACCACGATTCGGATCCTGCTCGGCTTCCTGAATCCCAGCGGCGGAAACGCCTCGATCTTCGGGCTCGACTGTTGGCGACAGAGTCGACAGATTAAACGGGACATCGGCTACTTGCCCGGCGACCTCCGTCTCTATTCCTGGATGACGGGGAAATCCGCCCTGTCGATTGTCGGGAAGATCCGCGGGCTCGACTTGCGTGCCGAAGGCGCCGCGCTCGCGGAGCGATTTCAATTGGAAATGAATGTCAGCGTACGCAAAATGTCCAAAGGCACGCGCCAGAAACTTGGTCTCGTGCTGGCCCGGCCACGGCTGCTGATTTTGGAAGAACCGAGGTCCGGTTTTGACCCGCTGATGTAGGCTGAGTTGGCCCGTTGCCTGCGGGAGCGGGCAATTGCCGGGGCCACGGTATTCTTTTCGAGTCACACGCTCGGCGAAGTGGAAAACCTCTGCGATCGCGTGGCGATCGTGCGCCAAGACCGAATTGTTGCCGACGAATCCTTGCATTCGCTACGCAGGCGGGCGCGAAGAACCGTCACGCTACAGTTTTGTGGATCGGGAAATGGCCGCACGAGCGGTGCTACCAGCTTTCCTCAGGTTAGAAACGTCGTGACGGCGCGCTGTGCGTCTGCGAGCTGCAGGTGTCGCGCCTTTGACTCAACGACGCGATGGCCTTGGCCATTGTCGAAGGACTACCCTTCCCACAAATGCGATGCGCCTTCTAGGCGGTCGTACTCGCGTCATTATTCGCAGAAGCCGCTGCCAACCCGTGTCCGTGCCGAAATCCGTTCGAATCGCGAGTTCCACGTCGTGGTCGAACGAGCCAAAGTTCTCCGCCGGCCGAGAATCGTAGCAGCGGACACGTTCGTCCACCTGGCCGGCCGTTATATTCCGTTGAAACTTTCGCCTGAATTTGCGTTCGGCTGGCCGCACGAATAGACTCACGGCACTTTCGCCAGTGCAAGGATTGCGGTTCGCGGACTGGCACGGATGAGATTCGCAAGAGTTTCGCCGCGATGGCGAACTAATGCTCAGCTGCAGCGTCCCTCAATCACCTACGGAGCTAACCGTGCCGAAGTCATCGGGTCCATTCGCTCGGGGAATCCAGCGGAATCGCTCAACACTCTCCAATATCGGCAGAAATCACGGCGGAACCAGAAGAGATTGGCGTAGTCGGCGTCCGGTGTTAGAGACGTTGGAGGCCAGGCAATTACTCTCGGTAAGTCCGCCGAATGCGGGCGCGGGCTGGAACGAAGTGGCGCCGCAGCACGAGCGGGACCTACCGTTCTTTGTTCCGCCACAGTTGCATTTGCGCAAACTGGACGGGGACCTGCTGACCGGCCCGACGGCTGGCGACCCGCTGCAGATCGCTAAGGCGTACCTGCGCGCGAATGCGCCCACGCTCGGTCTGAGTCAGTCGGACATCGATACGGCGGTGGTGACCGACGAGTATAGCGACGCCCTCAGCGGCGTGACGCACATTTACTTCGCGCAGACGCTGGACGGCCTGCGCGTCGCCAACGCCACGTTGAATATCAATGTCACTGCGGACGGCCGCGTCGTCAATGTGGGGAGCAGCTTCGTCGTAGGTCTGAACAATGCGGCGACGTCGCTGCGCGCCGCGCCGGTGCTCAATGCTCAGCAGGCCGTAGCCGCCGCCGGCGCAGCGCTTGACTTGCACGGCGAAATCAGCGCGGCCGACGCTGCTGGTCCCGTACCGTTCACGAGCGAGCCGGTGTTCACCGCGTTCGGTTATTCGCGCGATCCGATCGCTCCGCGGCAGATCTTCGTCCCCAACGCGGATGGTGGCGTGCGGCTCGGTTGGAACATGCAATTGCGCACGCCGGATGGCCAACATTGGTACGACGCCGCGGTCGATGCCAACTCGGGCGAACTGCTGTTGGCCGCCGACTGGGCCAGCAGGGCTTCTTATCATGTCTTTCCCCGACCCTCTGAAAGTCCCTCCGAACAAGGACGTGTGACCGTCCAGGATCCGCCCGACCCAGTCGCCAGCCCATTCGGCTGGCACGACACTAATGGCGCGGACGGCGCCGAGTTCACCGACACGCGCGGGAACAATGTTTCGGCCCAGGAAGATAGCGACGCGAACGACGCGGGCGGGTTCCGCCCGAATGGCGGTGCGAGCCTGTTGTTCGACTTCCCGTTCGACACCGCGCAGGAACCTGCGTCCTATCGTGATGCTGCGATCACGAACCTCTTTTACTGGAACAACATCCTGCACGACGTGCACTATCGCTACGGCTTCGACGCAGCCGCGGGCAATTTCCAGGTGAACAACTACGGAGAGGGAGGCCTCGGGGAAGATCCGGTGCAGGCTGACGCGCAGGACGGATCGGGACTCAACAATGCCAACATGTTCACGCCTCCCGACGGCCAGTCGCCTCGGATGCAGCAGTTTTTGTTCAGTCTCACTTCGCCGATGCGCGACAGCAGCCTGGCGAACGAGATCATCGTGCATGAGTACGGGCACGGCGTCTCCAACCGTCTCACCGGCGGGCCGGCCAACTCGAACGCGCTAAACTCGCTGCAAAGCGGCGGCATGGGAGAAGGCTGGAGCGACTGGTGGGCGCTGATGTTCACCCAGGATCCCGGCGACACGAAACTGGCGGCTTATCCCCAGGGGAACTACGTCCTGGGGCAGCCGGACAACGGGGGCGGCATCCGCCGTTTTCCGTATAGCGTCGACATGGCGATCAATCCCTTGACGCTGGCCGTGTATAACCAAAGTCCCGAAGTTCACAACGCAGGGGAGATCTGGAGTTCTGCGCTGTGGGACATGAATTGGTTGCTGATTGACAAGTACGGCTATGAGCCGAACATTGCGCTCGGCTACCAGAGCGAAGGCAGTTGCGGGAACCTTCTTGCCCTGCAACTGGTGATGGACGGACTCAAGCTGCAGCCTGCCAATCCCACCTTCACGCAGTCCCGCGACGCGATTCTGCTGGCCGACGAAGTCTTGACCGGCGGGACCAACGCCAAGGAGATCTGGACGGCATTCGCTCGCCGTGGCTTCGGTTTGAGCGCCGACGTCGACGATGGCAATGGAGCTAATTCGCCATTCGTCGTCGAGGCGTTCGACACGCCGGTCTTCGATCTGCACGTCACCTCGACTGTCCCTGGAGAGGATCAGGTGCTAGCGACGCGGCCCACGGTGTTTGAAGTGAACTTCTCACAGGAGTTCAATTCCGCGACGGCCAACGCCAATGATTTCCTCGTTAACGGGATTCCCTCGAACGTCGTCAACGTTGTCGACGCCAATTCGTTGGTGTTCACGTTCGTATCCAGCCCCGTCACCGCCCAGGGGCATCAGGCGATGACAATGGAGGCCGGCGCATTGCAGCGGGCGAGCGATGGCGCCGATTCGCTGGAATTCGAGCGCGGTTTCTTCTATGACACGTTACGACTGCAAGTTGCGAGCACGTCGCCGGCGAACGGATCGAGCGTTGTGCTGCCCTTCACGAGTCTGGACGTGCATTTCAACGAGGCCATCGACGCAGTCAGCCTGGGGATGACCGATCTCCAACTGAACCAGGGCGTGGTCGATAGTCTGGAGTTGCTGGACGCCGACAGCGTTCGCTTCCACTTGAGCGGGCTGAACCGAGAGGGCACGCTGCAACTGACCATTGCTGCGGGCGCGCTGAGTGACGCGTTCGGCAATCCGAGTGAACTGTATTCCAGCAGCATGGAACTCGATTTCGGCGTCGTGCCGTTCGTGGGCGCCTTCACCGCGCTGTCGCCACACGGCAGCTTGGCCTTCTCAGCCGCGGCGCAGGGCATCATCGGCGTGAATGGCGACACCGATTCGTTCACTCTCGAGTTGGAAACGGGCCAGTTGCTCTCCGTACAGGCGACGAGCACTGTCGGATGGCAGCCCCGTGTCGTCGTCCGCGATCCGCAGGGAAGCGTCGTCCTATCGGGTGGCGGCGTCGGTTCGGATCAGCTGCTGCTGCCAGCGGTGAAACTAGCCGTAGCGGGCGTCTATACGTTCGAGGTCGGCGCGCCGACTGACCAGACGGGTGTTTACTCGTTGCAACCGCTGGTGAACGTCGCGCATGAGGTCGAGGAATTCGGCGGCGCGGCGAACGACACGGCCTCGACCGCGCAATCGTTGGAAGCGGCGTTCACCAGCCCGGATGGCACGGCCGAGCGTGCCTTGGTCCTCGGCCGCGCCGCGTCAGCGGGTAAAGCACCGTTCGAAGTCGAACCAAACTCCAGTAACCCCAGTGCAACGGAGCTCAATGAAAACTGGACGTCGCCGTCACGAAGGTTTTATCAACTCGAGATCGAAGCCGCTCAGCATTCTTCTCTCGATGTGGACTGGTATCGGCTAGGCGAATTCCAGGCAGGAGATGTCGTCACCATCGCGGCCGCCGGGGCCGAGTCCGCGCGAGGCACGACGTTTAACGTCGGCGTGAATCTGTACCTGCTTGCGAACGGGTCCATCAACTTCGTGGTGGGCGACAATTTCAGTGGTCCGGGCGCTGAGGGCCTCATCGACCGCTTCACGATTCCGACGACAGGCGACTACTATGTGCTGGCCGACGACTTTGGCTCCGTCGGCACCTACGACCTGAGCTTGCTTGTTGAGGCCGTCGGGAAACCGCCACTCCCCGGCGGGACGGACGTCTTTGAGAGCGAGCCCAACGAGTCGTTCCCGGCGGCTGACGACATTTCGAGTAGTTGGCGCGAGGTCGTTCGTCAATCGTCGACCCGCGGAGCCGTGTCGGATTTCGGCGATCTCGACTTTTATCGCCTGAACTTGAACGCCGGCGATCTGCTCACCGTACAGGTCGATCCCACCTCCGGTTGGTTGCCCTTCATGGAATTGTACTTGTCGCGCGGACCCGCCCAGGCGGTGGACTACAACGAGGACGGCGGCGGTCGCGTGGGTACTTACGTGTTTCGGGCAGCTGTCAATTCGAGCTATTATCTTCACGTCGGGACGGCGGGGGGACTCGGCGAATACGATCTGACACTCTACCTGTCTTCGACGTCACCGCCGGCGGCCGTTGTCGCGGCGCCCGACTACTACTCGATCGCCTTGGCGGCCAGCCAATCGCTCTCACTCGCCGTTGACTCATTGGGTCAAGATTTTGTTCAACTGGAGCTGCGCGACGCGCTGGGCAATGCGCTGGCCCAGGGAGTGCCAGGGAGCGTGGGCGTCGTTCAATCGATCAGCGATTTCCGCGCGCCAGCCGCCGGGACGTATTACGCCGTGCTTAATGCCAGCCGTGGACCGGCCTACCGACTGCTGGTTACACGTGACGTCTCGATCGAACAGGAACTGAATGACGCGACGGCCGAGGCCCAGGATGTCGAGTCGCGGGCCGTTGCGGGCGCGCAGCGTTTGTTCGGTCGCATCGCCCCGAATAATGCAGAGCGGATTGCCTTCAACGAGTTGCCGTTTCAACCGGTTGACGGACTGGTATTCAATCAAGTCACGTTCGACTTCAAAGTCGGCGGCAACGATTCATTGGATGCCCACTTCAACGCAGTTGGGCCGGGCGCGACGAAGTTCTCCGATGGGATTGGCATCGAAGGGACTTCCGCCGGCGTGTTGACGCTTGATTTCGCTACGCCGACGACGCGGCTGGATTTCGCCGTCTTGCTGAACACGCTGGGAGTCGTCGCTGATGGAGTCGTGGTGGACCTGTTCGACGTGCAAGGATCGCTGATCGCCACGGTTCCGGTGGAATTGCGTGACGAGGGATTCTTCTATGCCGAGGCGCTATTCGCCTACCAGGGCGCTCCCGTGTCCCGCGCCGTGCTGGACTTCAACGAAGTGTCCGGCTCGCGATTCCTGCTCGACAATCTGACCTACGAGCTGGGTGACGACGTGGATTTGTACACCGTGACTGTCGTCGAATTGGGAACGCTCGTCCTGGAGACGGTCACGCCGGGCGACGCCGCTGGGAGCCCCCCAAACGCGCTCAATCCGCAGTTGCGACTGCTCAACGCTGCCGGCAATGTTGTCGTCGCAGACGATGATTCCGCCGCTGACGGCCGCAACGCCCGCATCGGGTTCACGATTCCCCGCGGCATCAACACGTACTACGTGGAGGTCTCGTCCTCGCCGCGTAGCTCGTACTCTCAAGGGGATTACCTGCTGAAGATCGGCAATCCGTCGCAGATCCCCGCCCCGTTCGCCGTCAGCTCGGTCACGCCCGGCGATGGCGCGCGGTTGCGATTCGCCCCCGCGTCGGTCGAAGTCAGGTTTAGCGAGGGCTTCCTGCTGGGCTCAGTCAACTCCGGCGATCTCGAAGTGGACGGCGTGCCAGCCACCAACGTTACCATCGTACATGGCGCCGCCGTTCGTTTCACGATTCCCGCTGGGTTCACGGAAGGCGTCCATCAGATCACGCTTGTCCAGGGCGCATTGGAGGATTTGCAGGGCACGCCACTCTCCGCGTTTTCCAGCCAGTTCGTCCTGGATGCGACGGCGCCGCGAATCGTCGGCTCCTCCGTTGCGCCCGGCGATGCTCTCCCTTCCGGCGATGCGACGCTCGCCATCACGTTCGCTGAACCGATGCGCGTCGATCAGTTGACGGCGGACGATTTGGAACTGTTCGCGCTCGGTGCTCAGCGAATTGTGGCCCCGCAGGAGATGTCGTGGGACGCGACCGGCATGGTGCTGAGCGTCACCTACGCCGCGCTCGCTGAGGATTCGTATCGAATCACGCTCTTTTCACGAGACGGGGCGTTTGAAGATCTAGTCGGAATCAACATCGACGGCGAGTCGGGCGCGTTCCCATCGCCCCCGGGTGTGTCCGGCAACGGTACTGAAGGAGGCGACTTTGTCGTCAACTTCGCGACCGACACCGGCGTCGGCGCGTTGGCCGTACCCCTGCAAGCCGTCGGCCCGCTTGGCAGTCAAGTTTATCGAGGAAAAACCGCGGGCGTGCTCGGCTTCGCGAACGATTTCGACGCCTTCGAGATCGCGCTCGATGCGCGTCAGTCGCTGACTGTTTTGGGACAAGGTGACGGGCTCACGACGGCCATCGCGTTGGTGCATCCATCGGGCGCTGTAATCGCAACGGCCACGGCGCCGGCTGCGGGCGGTGAAGCCGTCCTCCGTGTCGCGCCGATCGGCTCCGCCGGGGTGTACCGCATCGTGATCAACGATGCTTCGACCAGCACGGGCAATTATGCCATCACGGCGGTCTTGAACGCTGACGTAGAACTGGAGCAACACGGCGGCAATCTCAACGATACCCGGGCGACGGCCCAGGATTTAAATGGTGCCTTCGTGGACATTGGCGGTGAGTCGCTGGCCAACGTAGTAGGTCGGTACAATCGTCCCGAGGGCTACCTGCCGACGGAGGTGGAACCGAACAACACGCAGGTCGCGGCGAACCTCGCCACTGCCAATTTTGTTGATGCCAAAAACCTCTACCAACTCAGTATCTTGGGAAATTTGTCCGTTCGGTCCGGCGCTGATTGGTTCGACATCGGAGGGATGTCGAATGGCGACGTGCTGACGGTCAGTATTGCCGGCCTCGGTTCCGGCCGCGGCACTTTGAGCGCTGCACAACTGGAGTTATACGCCGGCTCGGCCGCCGCCCCCCTCTTGGTCGCCACCGACTACTCGTTCAGCGGTTCCGGAGGGGACGCATTGATCTACCGCCACACCGTCTCGGGAGCGGGCCGCTCCACGGCTTATTACGTCCGCGTGCCCAGTGACGGCGTCAACTTTGGCAGCTATGAACTTACTGTATGGCTCGAAAACAACGGGGGCAATCCGCGCACGGACGGCCAGTTCACCGCCGAAGTCGAGCCGAACAACGTGATTACGGCGGCCAACGTCGCGTCTCAGGCTTGGCGCGAAGTGCAATACAAGTCAGCGACGGCCGGCGCCACAATCCCGAACGACCGCGATCTGTTCGCCTACAATTTCCAAGCGGGCGACCTCGTCACCACGATTGTCGACGGCGGACAGAGCACCGATACGACCTTCGTTTGGCGGAATGAAGCTGGCGCGCAACGCGCGCTCGATGACGGTTTTGCCGGTGCTGGATTTGGTCTTTCTTTCGCATACGGCATGCGTATCCTCGCCAGCGGTTGGTACTACCTGGACGTCGGCGCCTACAACAGCGGCAGCTACACGGCCAACGTCTACCTGCAAACCACGCAGGCGCCCCCCACGCCGATCGCCACCAGCGACTACTACCGAGTGGATCTGGCTTCTGGCGAGTCGCTCGCCATGGCCGTCAAGGCGCTGCGGGGAGTCGAATCCGAGCTTTCGATCGAGAACGACCTGGGCCAGTTGCTTGTCACTTCAACGCTGGAGTCCGACACCTTTGGCACCACGATTCCGGAATTCGTGGCACCCCAGGCGGGCGTTTACTACATCGTCGTCCATGGATTGAGCGGCGAGGAATACACACTCACGCTGCTCAAGGACGCCGGACTCGATCTTGGCGCCAACAATGGCCTCGCAGAGGCGCAGACTTTGCCGACATCTGGGACGGTGATTGGAGGCGTCGCCGCGACGGCCTCAACGCGACTGTTTGCCGCGGCGCTGGACGGCCGCAACTTGATCGTCGAACTGGATCCATTGACCGGGACCGAGATCCGCCAATTCGCCGTCCCCGATGGTGCCGCTCAAGGACCCGACGGACTGGCCTTCAACGGCATGAGTCTGTTCTATCTAAACGGTTTTGGCACTGCGCGGCTCTATGAGCTGGACCCGGATACGGGCGCGATCATTGACGTCGATTCTGTGACTGGCGGCAGTTTCGACGGACTGGCGGCGTTGGGAGGCAAAATCTATCTCGCGGACTACGCTACCAGCACCTTCTATGAGTTCGATCCGACGAGCGATCAATTGACTAAGACGATCTCGCTTCCTGGTCTTGGCTACTCCGGCGGCTTGGCGGGCGCCTCGGACCCTGACCGCTTGGTGGCGACAGTTGCCTTTGGCAGTGCGATCGTCGAGATCGACCCAGCTACCGGCGCCGTGACGCACACCTTTTTGACTAACGCTGGTGGCTACGGGGGTGTGGCGATCGTCGAGAACGAAATCTATTTGGGCATCGTCAGCGGCTTGCCGCGGATCGACGTCTACTCACGCGAGGGTGTTTTTCAACGCATGATCGCCGTGCCCTATGCTGTCGGCGCGTTGGGAGGCGACGCCTCTGCGTCGATGGACGAAGACTGGTTCCGCGTGGAACTGCTGCCCGGCAAAGTGCTCGACCTTGCCACGCGAACGCCCGGCGACGGTGCCGGAGAGTTCGTCAACGCGCTGGACCCTCTTTTGGAGTTATACAACGCCAATGGACAGCTTGTAGCCTCGGGCGACAACAATGGCCACGATGGACGCAACGCCATGCTGCGATTCGGCAGCGTCGCGGGCGGCGTGTTCTACGTGCGGCTCGCCGCGGTCGCCGGTCGCGGAGAATACGTCCTCGACGTGCGGCAACTCAATATCGCGCCGGGCGACACCAACCTCGACGGCAGCGTGAACTTGGACGACTTGAATGACGTGCGAAACAACTTCGGCGGCGTCGGCGTAGGTGACACTTTTCCTTTCGACGGTGATGTCGACATTGAGGACCTGAACGCCGTGCGGAACAACATGGGTTCCCAGTCCGCCCCTGCGACGGTGCGTCGAGGCGTGTCAGCGTCGCCGATTCGGCCGACGGCAGCCGCGATTGATGCCCTGTTCGGCGCGTCCAGTCGTGCTCCGACCATTGCGGCGAACGACGAACTGTTCGCCCTCCTGGATCGGGATTACCAAACTACAAACAAGAAGCGCTTTGTAGCGAGGCCAAGAATGGAGCGCTAAATCGACCTGCGCGTCCGTTAGTCGGCCATTGTTCATCAGATCATGTTCGGACCTCATCCCTGGGCGCAGGTCCTCGAGTTGTTCGCCGAGGTGCATGCAGAGCGGTCGACGATCTTGGAACGAGTGACGGTGTCGTTCCGATTCGCGAGGATGGACGTAGGAGTCGCAATTCGTGTCACGGAACAGTCGTCCGGGCCGTGTACCACAGCCGCTGCAAGGACAACGGCACAGACGCGCGTCCAATCCCAGAGCCGTCCGAAGCAGCTTCTGGATTCGGAGTTTCCGCTGGCTCCGCGACCGAGGGAGAGCTGCTGCCGTGAACGAATTGCCGCACGATACTGTTAAACCCATCGCTGTCCGTCGCGAGCTAGTTGAGTTTGGCTTAGAGTCATTGTAATGTCGATGGCGATGCCTCCCTCCGTTTCCGCTCTGCCTACAGGTCCATCGTCCTCTGCCTGGCGGCAGCTATTTCGCTTCGCCGGAGATCCCCTCGGACTGCTTGACGAGTGCCATCGGCATTACGGAGATGCGTTTACACTCCACATTGCCGGGCACGGCCAGTTCGTGATGCTGTCCGACCCGCAAGCCGTACGCGAGATCTTCCAGGCTGATCCGGACATCCTCCACTCCGGCGAGGCGAACACTCTCTTTACTGCTACCGTCGGCCGCAGCTCGGTCTTGGTACTGGACGGGGCGCCACATCTGCGGCAGCGTCGGATCTTGGTTCCGCCGCTAAAGGGCGAACGGATGAGAGTCTTTTTTGACGCAATGCGGCTGGAGACGCTCGAAGCCGTGCGCTCCTGGGCGACTGGGACGCCATTTCCCACACTTCCGGCGATGCGCCGAGTCACGTTGCGGGTCATTCTTCGGACTGGATTGGGACTGCTGCCCGGCTCCGAGTTGGATCGCTTCGAGCGAAAAATAGAGGCGTTCTTGTCCAACGGCAGGCAGCGGTATGCGCTGGTGCTCATGACGATTGTGCCGATCGAACGCTTAGCGGGGTCGCGTTGGGTGCCACTGTTCCGTCAATTGAGCGATCTGGACGACGATATCTTTGCGCTGATCTCGGCAAGGCGGCGCGGCGACCGTAATGTGACGGGCCAAAACGTACTGGACGATCTCCTTGACGCAAAATACGAGGACGGAACGCCGCTCGTGGATCGCGAAGTGCGAGACGCCCTCATTACCATCCTCATCGCCGGACATGAAACGACGGCCCTGGCACTTTCCTGGGCGCTTGCGGAAATCGCGCAGCACCCAGACGTGGTTGACCGACTGTCCGATGAACTTATTCGCGTGACTGGTGGCGGACCGCCCGCGGCCGAGCATTTGCCGGCACTGGAATACCTCGATGGCAGCGTCCGCGAGAGTCTACGGCTCCGTCCTGTGGTGCCGTTTGTCGTGCGCAAGACCATGCAGCCAATTTCGATCGCCGGCCGCGAGTATCCAGCCGGCGTGGTACTGTGTCCCTGCTCGTATTTGGTACACCAACGCGAGGATCTCTATCCGGCCGCGGGCGAGTTCCGACCGGAGCGTTTTCTGGAACGCAAGTATGGGCCGCACGAGTGGTTTCCCTTCGGCGGAGGCAACCGGATTTGCCTTGGGATGCCGTTTGCGCTGTACGAGATGAAGGTGCTGATCGCTACGCTGCTGAGCCAAGTCCGACCAACTCGTGCGAAGGATGCTTGCTCTAAGGCGCGGCGTTACGGGATCGTCCTGGGTCCGGATGATGGCGGGCGCATCGTTGTCCAACGAACTCGTCCGGACAACTAGGTCGGTGCGGCGGATCAAATCAGACCAAAAAGGCCAAACGTATTTCGTTATGCGTTCCGGGTTGCGTATGCCGGTTGAATCCAACTTCGCCGCGATGACACGGACAAAAAGCCGCGATGTCAGTCCTTACCTGAATCCTGCTTGGACGGATTTCAAACACGATCAACCGTCGAATCGAGTCGCTACTCACTCGGTTCTCGAATCCAGTTGGCGCAGCCGTGTTTCTTTATCAGTGTCACGCCGCGGTCATCGAGAATTGTGTGGTCCGCCAGTATCACGGCGACGGCATCAGTTTTCAAAAGTCGAACGACATGCGCGTCGAGCGCTGCGTGTCGGGAGATAGCGCCGGACCGGGGCTGCACTCGGGACGCAGGTCGCAACGAGAGGTCATGCGCGAATGCGTGGCTCGCGGAAATGGCGAGGACGGTTTGTTCCTTTGCTAGCCCGTACGGCATGGGCTGTTCGAAAAGAACGTGTTGGAAGACAAGGGGCGTTTCGGGATCTCCATTGGACATCGAGACAGCTACACACTATTGCGCGACAATCTCGTCCGGCTTAATGGCGAGGATGGCGCACTGTGCCGGAATGAAAACGGCCGGCATGGCCGCGCACCACAATCGGTTGGAGAACAATTGCATTGAGGACAATGTTGCCCGAGAAAGCGGTGGGGATTCGCGTGCGTGGTTCCACGCGCGGGCTGATGTTTCGCAACAACATCGGCCGCAACACGCGACCGATGGATGAACAGACCCAAGCAGTCGGCATCCTGATCGAGGAAGATGCCGGCTGACAGCCGGGCGAAGTGACTTTCGACGGCAACGACGTGCAAGCGAAGGCGACCGTTGATGATCGCAGATCGTCGACGCCGCGAGACAACACCTGCAACTAAGCGGAGCCCACTATTGATCTTTGGCCGGCGGGGGATCGCGGAGTCGGTTGCGTAGAAAGTAGTGCTGATTTCCCTGCCACGGTTTCGTGCAGAGGTCAACGTCGCCGTCTTGATCGACGTCGGCCGCCTTGGTCTCGTGGCTGGGAATCCCCTCGCAGATCACGTGTTCGGTCCACGCCCCGCCATGGCCGTTACGGTTTTCCCAAATGAAGGCGCGCTGCTGCGCGGCCTTGGTCAGTGGACCGCTGCCACTGGAGATATCCGCATCTCCGTCGCCATCAAAATCCGCTACCGCCAACGCGTGAAAATCTTGCCCGGTGTGCTCGGCGGTGACTGGGTGGTACGTCCATGATTTTGCCCGACCTTCATTCTCGAACCAGAAGACGCGGCAATCCTCGAAATCGGCTTCGGATTCGACGACATCGAGATCCTGATCACCGTCGAGATCGATGACCCAGGTCTTGAGGCAGAGTCCAAACGGCCCGGTCCGACCTCCTCCGGGGAGCTCGAATGCCGCGTGTTCATGCCAGCTTTTGCCGCGGCCATCGTGATTTTCGAACCAGGCATTGCCGCGCACGACGTCTTGATCTCCGTCGCCATCGAGGTCGCTGACGCCCCGCGGATCGACGCCGCCGTGGATACCGTCGCCAATCAGTCGTTGTTGCCAGCGATCTCGCGGATTTGCCGGAATCTCGTACCAGGCCAGGATCGGATGCGCGGCATCGTTGCTCAACGCCACGACGTCGAGCCGCCCATCGCCATTGAGGTCGGCCGCGACGTTGTCGTGGCAACTGATGGCGCCGTTCTGGAAAAACTCAAAACGCGCGTCGCGCGGGTTGCCGGGATTGCGATACCAGGCCGTGCCAGCGACTTGGTCGACCCAGCCGTCGCCATCGACGTCAAAGGCCGTTCCTCCGACGTCCGTCTTCGCCCCTGCGCCGATTTCATGCGCAATCCACTCCTTGGGATTCCGAAACTCATACCACCGCATTTCGCCGTGCTGACCGACGATCCAGTCGAGATCGCCGTCGCGATCGACGTCCGCGAGCGAAGTCTGCCCCAACTCGTTGCCCCACGCCGCGATGGGATGGACCTCGAAACGCGGCATCTCAGCAGCGCACCGATCATTGATTAGCCCGAGCAAAGTTGTCAGGCCAGTAAGTGACATTTTCAAGCGTCGCATATGCTGGCTCATTCGGCATCGATGAGGAAGAGGTTTTTCAATTCGTCGTCCGACGGCTGACGACCGTATTCGCAGACTTCGAAGGCCTCGACATGGCCGACACGTTTCGCGCCGTCGGCGCCGTACCATTTTGTTAGCGCCGCTCGAAAAGGCTCCGCATCAAAACGCTTGGCATGCGCGGCGCGTACTTCACGTCGCCGGGCTGCCTGGCCTTCGTCGGTGGCAGGCAAGAGTTCCGCCGAGCCGAGCGCCCCGCCCTCGTAGAACTGCGAGACGATGACATCCAAGGCGTCGAGCTTTTGATTGAGAACGTCGTCGATACTCACCGTGACGTCGGCTTCGAACGGCGTGGGCTTTTGGAATCGATCCGAATAGAACAAGAACGCCGGGTTCTTTTTCATCGGCGGCGTATCCGGACAAATGAAAGGCACCATCACCATATAAGCCGAGTCCTGCACGAGGACGCCGGTGTAGCGATGATCGGGATGGTAGTCGTTCGGTCGCGGCCCTAAGACGATGTCAGCGTTCCACTCGCGAATCAGGCGAGTGATTTGCTTGCGATTCTCAAGATTCGGCTCTAATTCACCGTCGTGAATGTCGAGCACCTCGGTACTGATCCGCAGGATGCGGGCCGCTTCCGCCACTTCTGCAGCGCGCCGCGTGGCCAACGGACCGCCCGCGTCGCGCCAGTGTCCAATATCTCCGTTGGTCACAGACACGAACTTGACGTGATGCCCAGCCGCTGCCCAACGCGCCGCGACGCCGCCGGCCTTCAATTCGCAGTCGTCGGGATGGGCTCCAAAACAGATAATCCGCAGCTTGCCGTCTTCAGGCGGTACGGCGGGCCGTGTCAGCTGTTGCGCGATGCGCGTCTCGCCGTTCGCGCCAGATGCTTGAACGGCCAGGGTGTTTTCGAGCGCGTTGGCTTTCGCCGTTCGCACATTCCAATGGATGCCCGTTTTCGGAAGTAGTTGCACCGCCGCTACGACGCCGCATACGCCCAATGCCAGGCCGAGGAAAAATGATGATCGGTGCCACATTGGTCAATTGCTCCGAAGCGTTGAATTGCGCTGAATGAGGATGGCAGTATACCGCCCGCTAGGACGACAATCGAGCTTCGCGGAAAACTTGCGGTACGCGACAGGGGATTGCCGACCGTCATGTGAGACTTGCAATCGATTCGAAGCGGCTAACATAATAAAGGTCCACCATTGGCGAACTCAATCCTCACCTACCACCAGTTTCCTTCGATTATGACGCATCACCGGTTGTCGCGCTTTGTTGGTCCGGCCTTGAGCCTATTGACGTGCTGGTTTGGCATCTCGATGACAACCGGCACGTTTGCCGCGGAGCCGAAGATGGCTGGTCTTAAGGTGGGCGTCGCGGCCGCCGAATTTGCGGCCGACGATTCGATGGTGATCGCCGGCGGCATCGGGCCTGGGAAGGCGGTGGGACAGGAAGGCCAGTTGCGGGCCGTGGCCGTGGTGCTGGAGCACCCGACGAGCGGACGGTTCGCCGTCGTGGCCTGCGATTGCTTGTTTGTCACGCGCGCGATGGTGGACGCTGCTTTGGTGGAAATTG
Organism: Planctomycetia bacterium; assembly: GCA_034440135.1. NCBI lineage: Bacteria > Pseudomonadati > Planctomycetota > Planctomycetia > Planctomycetia bacterium. Next base: position 5,165 of record JAWXBP010000448.1, on the reverse strand, counting down.
AAAAACGTTGTGGCATTCCGCCTACGCATGTGCTCGTCAATGCCACGCACACGCACAGCGCTCCGAGCACGACACGGATCCATGGCTACCACGCCGACGAGAAGTTTGTCCGCAACGTGAAACAGGGCATCGTGCAAGCGGTCGTCGAGGCATCGTCGCGGATGCAAGCGGATTGCAAGTTTGGCTTTCATCTCGCGGAGGAAAAAACAGTCGGCGAAAACAGTCGGTTGCGATTGGCCGATAACACGATCTACTGGGTCGGCCCTCGCGACGATGCCGTGGGGCCCACGGGACCTTTCGATCCGCAATTGCCTGTGCTGGCATTCCGTGGGCCGGATGATCGATTGTTGGGCGTGATCTACAATCACTCGACGCACACGATCGGCAGCCTGAAGCCGCAAGTGCGTTCTCCATCGTTTTATGGCCTCGCCGCGCAGCAGCTGGAAGTCGAGTTAGGGGCCACGGTTTGTTTTTTGGAAGGCGCATCCGGTTCGACGCATAATCTCGGGGCCGTGACCACCGCTGAGGCGGTGGAACGCATGCAGGGGACGATTCGCGATGCGCTCCAAAAGCTGGAAACGCGGCCGGTGGATCGGATCGTGTCGCTCAAGCGTCCGTTCACGTTCCGAGTTCGGACCTTCGACGAAGCGGTCGAGGACGAGAAGGTAGTTTCCTATTGCCGCAAGCGCATGCCGGCGTACGCCGACACCACAATCGACATCTTCCGCCAGATGCGCAAGGAACTGAAGCCCTTCCAAGGAGAAGATCGTCAGACCTGGATACAAGTGTTAGTCGTCGGCGACGTGGCGCTTTGCGGCGTGCCCGCCGAGTTTTTCACGCAGCTCGGCATGGACATCAAATCGCGTTCGCCATTCGCGCACACCTACGTGGCGGAACTCGCGAACGATTGGATCGGCTATCTGCCCGACGAGGAAGCCCACCGCTTGGGCGGCTATCAAACCTGGACGGGCCATCACAGTTACGCGGAACCGGGGACGGGCGAACGCGTCGTTGACGCCATCGTCGAGCTGCTTCGTGAGGCCTCGAACGAAACGGGGAATCCCTAATGCCTTATCTCTCCCCGATTGCGAGCTTGCTTTGCGCGGCCAGTTGTCTCGTTCAATCGCCATTGTGTGCGCAAGAACCGGCATCTGGCCCGCGATCGCCAGCCGCTGAAGCGGCGACGTTTCAGTTGGCGGATCCAGCCCTGGTGATTGAGTTGGTCGCGAGCGAGCCGGATGTGACGAGTCCGGTGGCCTTGGCGTGGGACGCCGATGGACGCCTGTATGTCGCGGAGATGAACGATTATCCCGTCGGGCCCGAAGCGGGGCGCATCCGAAGGCTGGAAGATCGCGATGGCGACGGACGTTATGAAACGGCAGTGGTGTTCGCCGACAAGCTGCGGTTTCCCAATAGCGTGTTGCCATTGCGCGACGGGGTATTGGTCACCGCGGCGCCCGAGTTGTTGTGGTTGCGCGATCGCGACGGAGACGGACGTGCCGAGACGCGGGAAGTGATCTACACGGGATTCGGCGAGGGCAACCAGCAGTTGCGAGCGAATGGATTGACGTGGGGGCTCGACAATTGGATTTACGGCGCGAACGGACGCAATGACGGCGACGTGCGGCGCGTCGGCAAGGAAAGCGATGAGGCCGTCTCCCTCCGAGCCAGCGATTTCCGTTTCCGACCAGATTTCAGCGAGTTTCAGGCCTTGCCAGGACAGAGCCAGTTTGGCCTGGCCAAGGATGACTGGGGCGGGCGATTTTTGTCCTGGACCACGATTCCGATTCGCCACGCGCTGTTGGATGAGGCCGCGGTGAGGAAAAGCTTGCGACTGAGCGCTCACGCGATTCGCGACATTGCCGATCCCGCTGACACCGGCGAGGTGTTTCCCATTGCGCCGCGTCCACAGACGTTCAATGCCGAACGCACCGATTACTACAACGCGCTCTGCGGACTAACGATTCTGCGCGGCGGCGCATTGGGCGAGGAATATCGCGGCAACGCGTTTGTCGGCGAATCACTGACGAGCCTGGTACATCGCCGGATACTTGTGCCGGAGGGCCCAACCTTTGTATCCAAGCGCAGTGAGGAACGAAAAGAGTTCCTCGCAGCGGCAGATCCCTGGTTTCATCCGGTGTTTTGCACGACTGGCCCAGACGGCGCGCTCTATGTTGCCGACTTCTATCGCCGCTGGGTCGAACATCCTCAGTTTGTGGCGAACGAAACGCAGCGAGAGCAAGTTGATTGGCGCGAGGGGGCGGAACATGGTCGGATTTGGCGCATTCGACAGCGCGACAGTGCAGCGCGAGCCGGCGTCGGCCCGCGACTAAGCAGCGCCGCAACGGAGGAGTTGATCCGCACGCTGGAACACGAAAACGGCTGGTTTCGCGACACCGCACAGCGTCTACTGGTCGAACGGCAAGACCGCACTTCGATCCCTCTATTGCGCGCCATGTGTGCACATGGGCGAGTGCCGCTAGCGCGATTGCACGCCATGTACACGTTGGAAGGCATGACTGCCTTGACGAACGCCGATGTGGCGGCCAGAGTTGTCGATCGCCATCCCAGTGTGCGCCGCCATGCCTGGCGTTTACTATCTCGATTGGAAAACGCCGATGCATTCTGGAAGCGATTGAGCACCGCGATACCGCTGGAACACGATCCAATCGTGCAGTTCGAGCAGGCGCTGTTGCTGAGAATGACGAAAGGCGCGGATAGGGCGCCGCTACTCGCCGCGATGAGTAGGAAATCCGGGACTAGTCGTTGGGTGTGTCTCGCGATCTCCGCTGGCATCGTGGACTGTGCGCCTGAGTTCCTTAGTGAGTTTGCCAGGGCAACGGACGATCAACAGACCGCGCTAAAAGACGAACAACTGGAGTTATTTGAACAGGCGGCCATGATCGCGACGGAGCGCGAGAAAGTGTTGGAGCGAAACGTCCCCATGGAGCTACTGACAGCACCAGCGACGTCACTCGCGCCGGATGCTGAACGAGCTATCTTCGTTGGGCTGGCGCGCGGTCTGAGCAGTCGCCAAGAATCGCTGCGGCGGTACATCCAGTTGCCGTTGGCGGGGCAAGAAGCTCAAGCCACGCGACTGGCGTCGTTGGTGAAGGCAGCACTTAAGAAAGCGCTAGCTGGCGATACGTCGGCCAATGACCGAATCCTGGCAATGCAGGCTGTCACACTGGGCGGTGCGCCCGCCGAGGTTCGCGCGTTATTGCCGTTGCTGAGTCCGGCCCAGCCGCAATCCATCCAGTCCGCGTCGGCGGTAGCACTCAGCGAAGCGGCTGACCCGGCGCTGGCAGCGGAGCTATTTGCTTCCTGGAGTGAGTACTCCACGTCGACGCGTCAAACACTCGCGGTCGCGGCGCTCCGATCTCCCGTCGCCGCGACCGGACTTCTCGCCGCCATGACGGAAGGGACGATTTCCGCCGTCGAGATCGATCCGACCACCCGCGAAGCGCTGCTCCACCATCCACAGGTAGCGATCCGCGCCGCCGCGGAGCAAGCGTTGACCTCGGCCTGGCCAGAGCCGCGCCAGCAGGTGCTTGCGGACTATCAAGTAGCGGTCACGCTCACAGGCGTCGCGCGTCACGGCGAACAACTTTTTCGAGAACATTGCGCCAGTTGTCACGTCCTGCGCGGCGTCGGACGGCGCGTCGGCCCCGACCTGTCTGGCGTCAATTCGCGGTCGAAGGAGAACTTGCTGAAAGACATCCTCGACCCAAGCCAGCAAGCCACGCCAAACTACTTGAGCTACTCCGCCATCGGCACGGATGGTCGCGTGTTTACAGGTCTTGTGTCCGCCGAGACGCCGGAATCGGTCACGCTGCGCCAGGCAGAGGGAATTGAAGTCACGCTGAAACGCGAGCAGCTTGAATCGCTCAACGCCTTTGGAGCATCGCTGATGCCAACAGGATTTGAGCAACGGCTTTCAGTACAGGATGTCGCCGATCTCCTGACATTTCTGGACACGCCTTAAGTACGAGGTTGGGCAGTTGAGAGCCCGGTCCGTTCAGCGACATTGACAAGCTAGGACTGCAAACGGCGCTGTCAGCGAATTGAACAGGAAAGCGACGATTTCTGTTGCATAGCATATGGCAAAAGCCCCTTGGCGACGGTGAGTGAGTCGAAAACTTGCAATGCTGCAATTCGCGTTATTGACCGGCGAGCGGACTATGGATCTTGCCGATGGGCTTCGCTGGACGCCGCAGAGCGAACATGGCCGAGGCAATGCGCCCCGAATCGTTCCGCGCTGCCATGGTGGTTGTCAATCTGCTGCAGGTTCGTGACTGGCAGTGGAATAGCCTTGCCTCAATTCAACACTAACCACAGTCAGTCGTCGCGTTAAACATGAGCGTCACGGGAATCTCATAGGACTCCCGGGGTTTGCGCCTGGATTGACCGAAAACAACGCGCCTGGTACAGGCGTTGCAAATAAGCGTATAGTCTCTACCGCTGGCGGAGAGCGGCTTTTTTGCAAACGGGAACTTGAACGATAGGCCGGTCGGTTGCTGTACGGCAACATGGAGCGTTAGCGTTCCGCAACGCATGCACGGATAGACGACTGGCAGAATGTGGGGCATTACGGTGGCAGGAAAGCCGACATCGTACTTAATGTCGCCACGCAATAATCCGTGCTCATTTCGATGCAGCTTCATTTCCCTTGTCTCAACACGCCCAGATCATTCATCAATGCTGTGGAATATGCGCATGCAGCAACAGGATGGAACCAGGCATTGCGGCCCCGATGGCACGGCGGCACGCATTTGCCGCCGTTCCGAATGCTCGATGGGTAGATTTCGCTCTGACCTTTGCGTCGCTACCGACGCACCCTCGCCCGTCGCTGCGACGGGAAAGCAATCCGCTCCAAACCAGCGTCCATCCAGTCGGCTTGTATCACGTCCGTCGCCATACGGGCAAAAACCACGTCGGTCGCGTCACGCTGAACCTGAACAGTTTTGGCGTCAACCGCGCTCACTCTTGGCGGCCCCGCGACGCTAAACCCGGTCGGGGGAGACGGGAAGCTCGTCCCGAAGTTATTCCGCACCGCGTTCAGGTCATTCAAATCGACGATGTAGTCCCCGTTCGAGTCTCCTGGAATCGGGCGAAGAATGTCGACGGTGAAGTCGTCGATGGTGGCCGTAAAGGGATGCGGGTTG
>JAWXBP010000447.1 GCA_034440135.1 Planctomycetia bacterium | reverse complement strand
GCAGCCGCCGGCGGCTGCTTTTCCGGATGCAAGTAGATAAACGACTTGCCCAAGCGACCCCCGTAATTGCCGGCCGAGATGCGCAATAGCCCAGGCGTATTGCGCGAGGCCTGAATGGCCGCTTGCGTGGCGTTCACGATCGCTGGCAGGTTGCGTCCGTTGATGATGATCTCCATTACCGAGCCGACGTCGCGCGTCAGCCGCGTATCCGCCATTGGATTGTCCACGAGCAGCGGACAGTACTTCTCGTACGTGCTGGCGAACATAAACGAATACTTGCTGCCCGCCTTGGAGCCGCTGCCGGCGATGCCGCCCGGAAAAGGCATGATCACGCCGGGGCAATCGTGAACGGCCCGGACGCCGGCCTCGGCGGCCGCGAGGGCGGAGGCCTCGTCCGCGCCGAAGTACCAGAGATTGCCCCCCATGACTCCGTCGGCGTAGCCCAACCGGCGATCAAGGATGAACTCGCCGCCGAGCGTCGGCACCCACCACAACTTGCGACCGTGCCGCTCGATCCGCCGTTGAAATCCATCGCCGAAGAAGGCGACCTTGCGGCCGATCTTGAAATAGTCGTCCGATTCGATCCGATTGAAGCACGCGGCCGTGGGGCAGGTCAGCACGTTCTGGCTGATGCGCACGAGCGCCGCCTTTTCCAAACCGGCGAGTCGATCCTTACGAAATCGCGGCACATGCAATTGCACGATCGCACCGGGACGACCATCCGGGGTTGGTTCGTCACAGCCCGGTCCCACGAATCGATCAAGTCCCGCTTCGCAATCGCACAAAATCGTGCTGGACGCATTCCCCGTGGCGGCATTCACGGCATGCTCCACCCAGCGCCGATCGCACGCGGTAATCAGGAATTCCACGTAGACGCTGCGAAACGCCTCGGCGTACGTGTCGTCGATGACTGCCGACATGGGGAGACTCTACCTGCAACGCAAATGTCCCGTCGCGGCGCCGTTAACGTCGGCCTTCGTAAACCGCCCGTTCCGTGACGACCTTGTTCATAAAGACGTCATGGGCGCTGACGATCAAATCATCGAACAATTGGCTTTCATAGCCCAGCCCGATCAGAGCACAATCCTGTCGAACGCGATCCAGCAGGCGATCGTAGTAGCCCTGGCCGTTGCCCATGCGGCCTCCCTGCCGGCTGAATGCCACGCCGGGAACGATCACGAGGTCGAGTTCCTGCGGCTCGATTTCCTTGCCCGGCTCGCCCCAGCGGTCGGACGGCGGCTCAAGAATCTTCCACTTGCCGACAACCAGCTCGTCCAGCGATTGCAACCACCATAGGCCGAGCTTGTTGGCGCCGGCGTTGTCCATCGTGCAGTACGGCACGACGATCCGTTGATCGCCGGCCAAGACAGCGGGCAGCACCTGCCGCGTGCGCAATTCCGAGCGGCAATCGAGATACCACAGCACGGTGCGCGAAGCCTGATACTCCGGCAGCCGCAGGAGCGCTTCCACCGCGGCATTGCTGAGCTCATCCTTATTCTGCTGAGCATTCCGGGCGTCATACGCCGCGCGGCGCATGGCGCCCTTGGCGTTCAACTCCATTGTCGGCGATTCACTCAAAGCGTTGCTCCCCCGTCGAAAATCGTCGATTCTTTATGTCCGCGTAGGAACGAATCGTCAATGGGGACGAGGGCTTGCCCGCCTCTCCCCAGTCGAATGCTGACTCACCTGACGCCCCCTCCCCCAGCTTGACCGAACCTTTTTTGCCAGCTAGACTCTTGAAAGTGGACTGTTTTTGCCGAGAATCTTGACATGAACCGCGTGCTGAACCTGCTGCCCTTGTTGCTTTTGGCGCTTACGGAGCGCAAGGCTTAGGGTTCGCACGCTGCTAGAAAAAGCGATTGCCAACGACCCCTGGGCCTCAAAGCCCGGGGGTTTTTTTTGGTTCAGTTTTCAGTGGGGAGGACCTGCGCCACTTACTGAACGCGGAACCGAAACACTGAAGACTGAAAACTGAACACTTCCAACTCACTTGCTACCACCATGCCCCTCCCCAAAGCCCTGCTCCCATCCCGTTCCTGGTTGTTGTTGCCGGCGCCGGCCAGGGGTCGGCAATCCGCGCGGGTGTACCATTCTTTGCACAACAACCAAATTGAATCACGGATATCAGTCCCATGAGTGACGACCGAAAGATCATCATTTTCGACACCACGCTCCGCGACGGGGAGCAATCGCCCGGAGCCAGCATGAACCTGGCCGAGAAGCTGGAAGTCGCGCAGGCGTTGGCCGACCTGAAAGTCGACATCATCGAGGCCGGCTTTCCGATTTCTTCCCCCGGCGATTTTGAAGCCGTCCGCGAAGTCGCCCGGCAAGTCCGCGGCCCGGTCATCTGCGGGCTGGCCCGCTGCAACGACAAGGACATCGACCGCGCCTGGGAAGCGCTGAAAAGCGCCGAGCGCCCGCGGATTCACGTCTTCCTGGCCACGAGCGCTATCCATCGCGAATTCAAGCTGAAGATGGATAAGAACGAGATCCTCGCGCGAACGATCGCCAGCGTCGAACGCGCCGCAGGCTATCTGGACGACGTGGAATTCTCCCCCGAAGACGCGGCGCGAACCGAACCAGACTTCCTCTGCGCCGTCGTGGAAGCGGCGATCAAGGCCGGCGCCACGACGGTCAACATTCCCGACACTGTCGGCTATGCCACGCCGGCGCACTACGCGAACGTCATTCGCACGCTGCGCGAGCGCGTGCCGAACATCGACAAGGCCGTAATCAGCGTGCATTGTCACGACGACCTGGGAATGGCCGTGGCGAACAGCCTGGCCGCGGTCGAGGCCGGCGCTGGTCAGATCGAATGCACCATCAACGGCATCGGCGAGCGCGCCGGGAATTGCTCGTTGGAGGAAGTCGTGATGGCGATGCGCACGCGCCACGACTACTACAAATGCTCGACGAACATCGTCTCCGAGCGGCTGGTGCCGACCAGCCGTCTGGTCTCGAACGTCACCGGCATGCTCGTGCAGCGCAACAAGGCGATCGTCGGCCGCAACGCCTTTGCCCATGAGGCCGGCATTCACCAGGACGGCATGCTCAAGGAGCGTTCGACCTACGAGATCATGCGCCCCGAGGACGTGGGCTTCACGAAGACCGACCTCGTGCTCGGCAAGCACAGCGGGCGCGCCGCGCTGGCCGATCGCATCAAGCACCTCGGTTACCATCTCGCCGGCGAGCAACTGCAAGCCGTATTCGAGCAATTCAAAACGCTCGCCGACAAGAAGAAGGAAGTCTACGACAGCGACATCGCCTCGCTGGTGGAAAACCAGATGAACGAGATCCCGGAAAGCTGGGCGCTCGTGTCGTACCAGATGCAATGCGGCACCGGCGGTATCCCGCAGGTGGCGCTGACGCTCGCCCGCGGCGCCGAGCAAGTTACCGAAACCGTGCAGGCCGGCGACGGCCCGGTCGACGCCGTCTTCCTCGCCATCGAGAAGATCACCGGCACCGACGTCAAATGCCGCGAGTTCCGCGTCCATAGCGTCTCGATGGGCAAAGACGCGCAAGCCGAAGTGAACGTCGAGCTGGAAAAAAACGGCGCCATGTTCCGCGGTCGCGGCGCCTCGACGGATAGCATCGAAGCCAGCGCGCGAGCCCTGTTAACGGCCATCAACCGCATGTTGGCCACGCAAGGTACGCCGCTGCACCCGCAGTACACGGTGGAATAGCGGAATCAGCGCGCCATGTTTCGCGGACGCCTGCACCTCTACTGTCTGTTGTCTGTGAGAGGCGTCTCCGACGCCGATGGAACAACCGCCGTCGCAACAACTGCGCGCGGTTATTCCAACCGCGCACAGCACCAGGCCCAGGGAAGGCCCCCAAAGACTCTCGATGATGGTTCGTCTTTGAGAGGCCTTCCCTGGGCTTTTCCACCGTTAGCGATGCAGCCAGCGTCGGGCCCAAAAAGCAACTCCAATTTCGCTCTGGACGTTGTTCGCCCGTTCTGCAACACTCCCGCCCCGCGCGTGGTCTTTTGGGCGCGCGTGGCGGAGTCCTCGCTAACGTATCGACAATTTGCATGGAGGCAGAAGCCGTGAAGAAGGCCGTATGCTGGACGCTGGTGTGCCTGATGGCGCTGAGCCTGGCGGCTCCCGCCGCGCAGGGCGAGGGCTGGTCGCTCAAGAAGTTGAATCCGTTCGCGAAGTCGAGCGCGAGCAGCAAGAAAAAGAAGTCGTCCGGTCTGACCAGCTGGAAGCTGCCGAAGCTGCGGACGCCGGCGCCGATTCAGAAGGTGAATCAAAGCACGACGCGAATGGCGTCAAAGACCTGGGATACGCTGACGTTCTGGGATAACGAGCAAGAGCCGTCCAAGAACGCTTGGGGCGGCGGCGCGAAACCGTACAAGCGGAAGTCGGAAGAAAAGGAATCGTGGCTCGGCTCGCTGTTCACGGCGAAAGAAGAAAAGCCCAAGACGCCCAACGATTTTCTCCGGCAGAAGCGTCCCGAGTAGCCATCCGCGTCCCCGATTGAGATGACGGCCATGCGGCAAAATCTTGCGATGCTTTCTTGGTTCGCCAGCGCGATCTTCTTCATCGCTGGCTGCGCCGGCGCGCCGCGCAGTCATAAAGCGGCGTTAAATGCCGTCGACGAAGATGAAATCATCGCCGCGGCGGAAAAGGACGATTTCCCGGCGGCGAATGCGCCGGCGCGCTAACGCTTTGTGAGCACGAGCCGCGAGCGCTGGGTGCCACTGGCGGCTTGTCCGCCAGTGCCGGAGTTGACGCCGCATCACACTGGCGGTCGAGCCGCCAGTGGCGCCCCCCGCTGCCAAAAAGCCGCATTTCACTGCCGAAAGTAAGAGAGTGCTCGCGACTACCAGCGATGGACGCGGCCTTCTTTTTCGCCGACGATCGTTGGGCGCTCTGAGCGGAATTGCGGCGAGTAAGTGTTGCCGGTCGTGACGATCAGCTTTTCGGGCTTTGGCAAACCCGTGAACTCAACCAGGTAACCGCGCGCGGAGCCGGCCCTGTCACCTAGGTCATTCCATTTCGGCTCTCCCATCCAGCCGATCGTTGCGAAGTCCTCGTTGTCTTGATTGTTTGGTTCGCCGTCGCCCCAGTTCGAGAACTGGCCTTCCGACGGCTCTTCTCCGACGACGAAAAAGGTCTGTCCGGCTTCTTCGCCGGCGACCCATTTCCACGTGCCTTCCTGCTCCTCGTCGCTGGCGGCCATCCAGAGCGCGTCCCCGATATGCAGTTGGTGCTTGAGGAACTGGCTCTCCTGGTCGGTCGCCACCGTGGCGAGGTGGCCGTGCGCGCCGGCAAAGCGCGTGCGGGCCGCGTCCTCGAAGGCGTCGTGCCAATCGATGCCCGAGGCCTGAATCCACTGGTAGTAGTGCCCGTTAACGGGGTTGTGATAGACGATGCTGGTGCCGCGAAAGACCGGCGCCTCGTTCATCCAGATCCGGCTTACGCCGAAAAACATGCCCGTCAAAACGGCAAGACGCAACCACATAGATGAACTCTCCCCGGCGGGATACTGTGCGAACGGACCAGTCGATAAGGGTTAGTTCGTCGCCGATGTCGGATTCTTGCCGGCCTGACCGCCGAGTCAGTCCCGCGAAGGCGACGAACCTCCATTCTGACCACAAATCCTGGCGATTTCACTCCTTGGCGAGGGAAACGCAGACCAGTTCTTTGTCGTTCCGGGCGTAAACACAGCGATTCGCAAAGGCTGGATGGGTCCAAACGACCGTGCGGCCGAAGGCCTCGTTAGTTGGGTCGATCAGATGCGTGCGGCTGACCTCCTCGTACTTTTCCGGGGTCAGCCGGGCGATGATCAGGTCGCCGGTTTCGCTGAACAGGAAGTACCGGTCGCCATTTTGCGTCACAAAGGCCGTACCATGCCCGGCGCGGCGTTCGCCGCCGGTGGTCGGGGCGAAGGTCTCCCAGAGCCGTTCGCCGTCTTCCAGGCGGACCGCGCGGAAGGTGCCCTTGCCGCAATCGCTGCCGTAAATAATGCCATCGGTGATCAGCGGCGTGCTATTTGAGCAATAGAGGGAATTCTCCTTGGTCCCGCGCCAGACTTCCTCGGCGGCCGGCTTCTCGCGATCGAGCTTGAACACCGCGCAGACTTCGCCGATGCCTGAGGCGAACAGGTAGTCGCCGGCTTGCATTGGCCGGGCGATGGCCATCCCGTAGCCGGGCTCCAAGGGGAGCGACCAATAGACTTCGCCGGTCGCCGGGTTCAGGCTGTTGAGGCTCTGGGCATGCCAGATCAGCAGTTGTCGCACGCCGCCGGCTTCGATGATCGTCGGCGGGCAATAGCCTGGCTCCGAGGCGGAGAGGGCTCGCCACAGTTCCCGGCCGGTGTCCTTATCGAACGCCACCGCCACCGAGCCTTCGCCGCCGACCAGGCAGATGAGCTTCTGGCCATCGACGAGCGGATGTCCGCAGAAGCCCCAGATCGGGGATTCGATTTTATATTCCTGCTTCAACTCCTTGGACCAGGCGAGCTCGCCGGTCTGCGCGTCGAGGCAGGCCAGGTGCCCTTCGGCCCCGAGCGTGTAAACCTTGCCGTCGGCCACAGTTGGGGTCGCGCGCGGGCCGGCCGGATAGGAAATCTTGTATTCGCACAGATAGGCGTACTGCCAAAGCGGCTGGCCCGTTTCGGCGTCGAAACTCAGGACGCGTTCTTGTCCCTTCAACTCGACACGCCCGCCCGGGTCGTTCTTGACTTCGCCGTTCTCCAGCGCGAAGTCGGTGACGAACACCTTGCCGCCAGCGACCGCGGGCCCGGAATACCCGCCGGCGATCGGGGCGCGCCACAACACCGTCGGACCCTCCGCCGGAAACGCGTCGATGATGCCGGACTCGGTCCACTGATCGTCCCGGTTCGGGCCCATCCACTGAGGCCAATCTTCGGCGCGGACGGCGGAAGCGAAACAGGACAAGACGACGGCGAGGAGCGAGTCGACACAACGCATGGGCAGTGTTCCCGGGACAACGTCGGCAAGGGTTCGCCGAATTTTACCACGTGAGACGCGCTCCTTGGACTTCATTTTTCGCGGTCAACTTCGGCTGGCAAAGAATCGCTTCGTAGCAGCCACAGCGCAGTGACAAACGGCCACAGCGAGCAAATGGAAGAGAAAACTCGTTGCGTCAATCCGCGATAGGCGGGAGGGTCGGCGCCAACCAGATTGAGCCACAGGTAGATCACGCCCGCGACGCTAACAAACGCGGTCAGAGCGTAGAATCGACCGCTTTTCACCAGGACGCGCGACTCCAGGTGGGATACTGCCGGCGCAATAAGGTTAATAACTCCCGCCGCGTACAAGCCGTGTTTCGGATCTCCCATGGGCCAGATGCCGTTAGACGCCATGGCCAAGCCGAACACGAGCCATCCACACGCGCCCACCGCGAAATAGACGCCGGACTGCCACCAAAGCCCGATAGCGAATGCCACGAACGCCGCGCCGGATCCGATCGCCGCGATCCTTAGGAAAGTGCTGGGCAGTCCTTCAAATTGGAGTAGCTCGCTAGCGTGCTGAGAAACCGAACTATACCCGGTCGCCAATGCCGCGGCGGCGAGTGACCAGGCTAAGAACCAAGGGAGCGGGATCAGACCGGCGCTTAATAAGAGGCGGTTGTGTCGGGGCATTCGATGTTCCTTGGAACGGTTCGCAATGATGGCGCGACAATTGGCGCTATAGTCTTCGTCTCTCGTGCGTCTCTATTGGGGCCAATCTTCGCCGCAGGCCCCCTGCGATGCTGGACACAGCAAATGCGACGAGCCGGGCATGAAAGACGCTCCCCGGATTGACCTTCCCGCCCCGGAACCCCCCGGCTTATGCTAGGGCTGGGATTCCCAGGGTCATCGGTTCGTTCGTGCCAGGAGGGCGGTATGCGAGAGTTCAGGCATTGCTTCGTTGGGATGTTGCTGGTCGCCGGGATGGTCCATGCCGCTGTGGCTGCGCCGACGCCCCAGCAGACCTTGCAGTCGGCGGCGCAGGTGCTGGAGGAGACGCGGGCGCTCAAGGTGAAGTCGATCCCGGATGCGCTGTTGGCCGACGCGCAGGCCGTGGCCGTGATTCCGGGCGTCGTCAAGGTCGGCGTAATTATCGGCGGGCGACACGGCCGCGGCATTGTGGTCTCGCGCGACAAGGATGGGGCCTGGACCGCGCCGACGTTTATCGAGCTCACCGGCGGCAGTCTGGGCTGGCAGATCGGCGTGCAGAGTACCGACGTGGTGCTGGTGTTCAAGAACAAGCAGGGCATCGATAACCTGCTGAGCGGGAGCAAGTTCACCCTCGGCGCCGACGCCGCGGTGGCGGCCGGACCCGTGGGACGGCAGGCCAGCGCCGCCACGGACGAACAACTCAAGGCCGCAGTGTATTCCTATTCGCGCTCGCGCGGGCTGTTCGCCGGTGTTTCGCTCGATGGCGCGATGCTGTCGATTGACCCTGCGGCCACCGCTTCGTTCCAACAAGGAGGCGAGGCCGCGGCGTCCGACGTGGCACGATTGATCGCGGCGCTCGATAAACCGCCCGCATCCGCACCCAGCGAGGTGAGTTTCGTTTTTGGCCCGACCACGGCGCTGCGCGCGACGCAGGAGGAATTGCGCAGTGCGCACGACAAACTGCAGACGCGTCTTCCGGCGGAATGGCGCGACTACCTGGCGATTCCGATGCCTGCCGAAAACGGTCCGCCCGTGGACGTCGTGGAAACGGTGCTCAAGCGTTACGACAAGGTCGCCGCCGATGCTCGCTACGAAGCGCTGACGTCCAGCGCGGATTTTCAATCCACGCACACGCTGTTAGGACGCTTGCTGATGGAAGTGCAAGAAGCCAGCGCCGTGTCCCTGCCCCCGCCGCCTCCGAAGGATTAGTTGCGGTTGACGCGACTCGATATGTGCGATGGGTGCCTGGGGCAGGGGCACGAGCAACAACCATGGCAATGTCGAGCGCGCTGGGGCTTCGTTCTATTCTCGATAGTAACGTTGCGATGCCCCAGCCGTTGCGAGCCTGCAACAAGAGAACCGCTGCCCCAGCCCCAGGCACCCGTCCGTAGCGTGCTTGCAGGCGATTTGAAGTGGCAGGCAGATTCGGTCAAGCCGGTTTCAAGGTTGAGTCGCCGCTTTCCAGGATGAATGACGCGCGGGTGTTGAGCGTCGCGCCTGGCCGGGTGACGTATTCGACGGTGCGGTAGTCGGTGCGCCACGTGTCGGGCGTCAACTGGCAGACGACGTAGCCGCGCTCGGCGTTGTTGAACTTGACGAACGGATTTTCGGCCAGCGTGCGTTCCACGCCACGGGGGTTCGCCGCGCCGTCGCCGCCGGAACTGATCGACGTCCCGACGAACTCCGCCGCGAGCGGTTCCGAATCCAGGTCGTCGAAATCGGCGATCAACTCGTTGGCCCAGTTGCTGTGAATGTCGCCGGTCAGCACGACGGGATTGGCGATCTGGCGTTCGCGGAAACATTTCAACAAGCGCCTGCGGTCGGCCTCGTAGCCTGGCCACTGGTCCATGCTGTAACCGACTTCCTCGCCATGCTTGCGATCGACGCGGGCGAACATGACTTGCTGGGCGAGGATTTTCCAGTTGCTAGGCGTGTCGGCCAGACCGTCGCAGAGCCAAGTGCGCTGCTGCTCACCGAGCATGGTGCGCTGCTCGCTCAAGGCCTCGGGGCACTGCGGCTTGTTACCGTCGCCGCAGGGTTGATCGCTGCGATACTGGCGCGAGTCGAGCACGAAGAACTCCGCGAGGCGTCCATAGGGCACGCGCCGATAGAGTTGCATGTTCGGTCCCTGTGGCAGTGAACTTTTGCGCAATGGCATGTGTTCGTAGTAGGCCTGATAGCCATGCGCGCGACGTTCCAGCAACTCCTCCGGAGTGACGCCTTCGATCTCGGAGATGGAATTGGCGTAATTGTTGTCGACTTCGTGATCGTCCCAGGTGACGATCCACGGCGCGGCGGCGTGCATGGCTTGCAGCGCGGCGTCGGTTTTGTATTGCGCATGCCGATTGCGATAATGCTCGACCGACGTGATCTCCGGCCCCACATGCTTGCGGACCTGGTTCTCGCGCCCGGGGCCTTCGTAGATGTAATCGCCGAGATGAATCACCAGATCCGGATGCTCGGCCAGCATGTGTTCATAAGCGGTGTACAAGCCGTTCTCGTAATGCTGGCACGAGGCGAAGGCGAACTTCACGTTGGCCGGTGAGGCATCCAGCGCCGGCGTGGTGCGCGTGCGCCCCACGGGGCTAATATCGTTGCCGACCTTGAAGCGGTAAAAGTACCAGCGGTCGGGCGCAAGGCCATCCGCCTCGACATGCACCGAATGCGCCCAATCCGGAGTGGCGACCGTCGTGCCTTCACGGGCGATCTTGGTAAAACCTTCGTCGTCGGCGACTTGCCAAGAAACCTCGACCGGTTCCTGTGGCATGCCGCCGCCCTCCAGCGGTTTCGGCGCCAGTCGCGTCCAGAGCACAACGCCGTCCGGCGCGGGATCGCCCGAGGCAACGCCGATTTGAAAGGGATGATCCGCCAGCTTGGGATAGCGCTTCACGGCGCCGCAGGCCCGCGACGACCAGACGGAGGCCGCGGCCAGCGACGAACTGAGCGCCAAGAACGAGCGGCGCGAAACGCGGCGGGCATCGAGGACCGGATAAAGCGGCGACGGCATGCGTAGTGACTCCAGACGCGACGTGAAATCGTGTTTGCAGGAGTCGCTAATGTGGCACACGCCGCGTCGAGTGTCAAAAGTGAGATTTGAGAGATTCGCGCGCGGGGCCCGTGTCGAGTCACTACGTCTAACGAACGCGAGGCTTGAATGGCTTTACGTCGAGGAATTCCAGAATCGCCTGATCCCAGACGGCCGCTGCATGTTTGATGCGCGGAAGGTCGATTTGGCGAACCGCTGACCGCGGCGCAGTCGTGCGGCTCGTTTGCCTTGAGGCGCTGGTAGGCACGACCGAGGCGCCAAAATTGTTGCGCACGGCGTTGAGGTCTTCCACGTTGACCGTATCGTCGCCATTCGTATCGCCGGCCACGTCGGGACCGCTCTGACCAAAGGTGTTGCGGACGTTGTTGAGATCCACGACGTCGACCTTGAGATCGCCGTTCGTGTCGCCGACCAAGGGATTCGCCGGCGCGAAACGCCGCCCGTAGACGCCATAGCCATCGCCGTCCTGGCCGAGGCTGCTCCAAACGACCAGCATCTCGCCGTCGTCGTCGAGGGCGACCGTGGGGTGAATCTGCTGATCCTGCGTTTCCACGTTGACCGGCAACGCGGCCGTGACGCTCAAGCCATTGGCGGCGAACCGGCGGACATACGTGCCGTAGCCGCTGCCGTCCTGATCGCCGCTGCTCCAGGCAATCGCAAAATCGCCGTCATTGTCGACTGCGACGCTCGGTGAGCGCTGCGTGCCGACGTTGACGGACGGAACCAGTAAGTCGCCGCTAAGCGGCGCGCCCGCTGCATCGAAACGCCGGACGTAAATGTCGCCGGCGTCCGCTCCGGTCGTCGACTGCCACGCCACGACGAAGTTCGCCGCGTCGTCCATTGCGACGACTCCAGCCTGCTGCGTGCCGGACGTCAGGTCGTTGACGCGAAATTCGCCCGTCGTCAGCGTACCGTCACCGGCGTAAAGTCTCCCAAAGGCTTCATCGCCCTGAGCGAGTTCGCTGGGACTGCTCCATACGACGGCGATACGGCCGTCGGGCGCCATGGCAATGTTGGAAAATCGCTGCGCGCCGGTTTGCGTTTCGTTGACGAGCGACTCATCGCCCAGTGCAATGCCATCGGCGTCGAAGCGCCGCAGATACACGCCGAGCGTCTCCGCGTCGTTGCCCGTCCAGGTGACGGCGAAATTACCGTCGTCGTCCATCGCCACGAGCGAGAATCGTTGATGACCGGCAGTGGCCTGATTGACGCAGAATTCCGAGCCTTGCAGCGTGCCGTCAGCGGCAAAGCGTTGGGCGTACACGCCATAACCGTCGCCATCTTGCCCGTCGCTGCTCCAGGTGATGACGAAATCGCCGTCTGCGTCCATGGCGATCGTGGCGTTGCGCTGCGTACCCGCCGTCGTGGTGTTCACGCGGAATTCATCACTGAGCGGCAGGCCGTCGCTCTGATAGCGGCGAGCATAAATTCCTCCAGCGTCGCCGTCCTGGTTGTAACTGGTCCAGGTGGCGACGAAATCGCCGTCTGCGTCGACCGCGACCGCTTGCGGCGTCGTGCCGTGCGTGCGTTGATCGGCCGTCGTGGTCTGATTGATCCGAAATTCCTCGCCGATCTCGACTGGCGTGCGCACCTCGAATTCGATCTCGAAATCGCCCCCTTCCGAACCGTCGTGGTCGCCGTCGAGATCGTTGCCAGCCAAGTCGCGCAATGCCGCGGTAGCCACCAAGGTGTAATGGCCGTTCGTCAGCGGGTGAGTGAATCCCAACGTGACTTCGTACGCATCGCGGACTTCGTTGAACTGGGCGGCGGCGAAATCAATCAGCGATGAGACATCGGCGCCGCCGTCCAGCAGCCGGTAGTTGACGCGATTGATGGCACTACGCACGCCGCCAGCCCCGCCGATCTCCGACAATGTCTCGGAGAAAGAAAACGTCATCACCAGCGGGCGTTCCAAGAGCGTGTCGTCGCCTTCGAGTGGCGCCGCTCCGATGTACATGCCCGCCACGGTGGGCGGCTCGACGTCGTCGGAATCGGCCAGCGTCCACAAGCCATTGCCGACAAGGCCGTCGTTGCCAGCAAAGAACAAGGCGCCGGCGACGTCGGTCAGATAGGTCAACTCGGCGCCGAGGGGACCGGGACGCAAATCGAACGCCAGTCCCGTGCTAATCTCCGTTCCGTCGGTTTGCCAGAGTTCCGGCCCAGCGATGCCGTCATCGGCGACGAAAAAGAGTTGATCTCCGACGGCCGTCAAGCTCTGCAAGCGCGCGCTGGAACCATCGGGAGTGATTTTGGCCACGACGTTCGTTCCCGCCGTGGCGCCGTCGCTGCGCCACAACTGGTAGCTGGAGTTTTCATAGGCCTCGCGGGCCGCGAAGTACATGGCGCCGTCGAAGATCGTGATCCCCTCGGCGCGATCGATGCCAAACGTGGTTTGAATGAACGAGCTGCCGAATTCGGTGCCGTCCGTTTTCCAAAGGCCGCCGGCGCCGTCGGTGTAGAACAACTCACCTTCGAATGCGGTCAGGTTGTCCGGGGCAGGACCGCCATAGAGCACGGGCCGCGTGCCTGCCAGCGTGCCGTCGCTCTTCCAGAGTCCCGGCGCGTGTGCGGTTTGCATGAAGATCTGATTGCCGACGACCGTCAGTTGTCGCGGATCCGAGGGCGCGCTCCCCGGATTGATGTCGCGGACCATCACCGCGCCGGCGTTTGAGCCATCGGTGCGCCAGAGTTCGTTGCCGTGAATGCTGCCGGAGGCGGCAAAGTAGAGGATTCCATTCAGTTCCACGAAATCGCTGGGGGACGAGTCGCCGGCGCCGACACGAACGTCTTGCACGAGCACCGTGCCTTCGAACGTGCCGTCGGTGCGCCAGAGTTCCACGCCATGCACGGCGTCGCCGGCGGAGAAATAGAGTTGTCCGCCGAACTCGTAGAAGTTCGCAGGGTTGGAATCACTTGCGCCAAGGAAGATGTCGCGTACCGGTACGGTCCCGTCGGCCGTGCCATCTGTCTTCCAGAGTTCCATGCCGGCAGCGTCCGTGCGGGCCGCGAAATACGTGGCGCCGTTCCACGCGTAAACGTCTTTCGTGTTGGCAATGTCTTCGATGTCGGGAAACAGGATCGACGTGCCGGCGGGCGTACCGTCGGATTTCCAGAGGTCGCCGGATGTGGAATCCCGCTGGATGAAGAGCAACGTCGAACCGACGGCGAAGAAGTCATCCGTGCCGACGCCGGCGCGGATGAAACCGAGATCGGCTTCTTTCCTTGTGCCCTGGACCGTTCCGTCGGTGCGCCACAACGCGCTTCCGCCGACGACGAAATGCACCTCGCCTTCGTCGACGAACAGTTCGGCGATGGGTACGTTAACGGCCGTCGTGCTGAAATCGGTCAGCGAAATCGTTCCCTGCGTCGTGCCGTCGGTAACCCACAACTCCGTGCCATCTAAGGGACTGTCCGCGACAAAATACATCTTGCCGCCGAATGAAGTGAAGTCGCGCGC
The DNA here is from genome assembly GCA_034440135.1 of Planctomycetia bacterium. NCBI lineage: Bacteria > Pseudomonadati > Planctomycetota > Planctomycetia > Planctomycetia bacterium. The sequence continues at coordinate 20,589 of JAWXBP010000447.1, read as the reverse complement.
ATTGCTGTTGGCGCCGCCGGGTGCGATGTCGCGCAATTGTCGCGCCCCCTCTGCTGTGCCGTCGGACGTCCAGACTTCGAAGCCGTCGGCGCTGCGGGGATAGAAGTACACGTTGTCGCCTGCGCCGACGAACCGACCGGGCTGTCGGGAATCGAAACCAAAGACCAAGCCAGCTGGGAGTGGCACGTTGATCGTGCCGGCGCTGGTGCCGTCGCTGAAGTACAGACCCCCTTCAGCCAACACCACGAGCTTGTCCGACGTATTCGCCATCGGCGGATTGTCGCGGACGACGGTCAGGCTCACCAATTCGGTTCCGGCCTCAGTACCGTCCGTCCGCCATAACACGCCATCGGAGCCGGCAACCGAGCGAGCGCTGAAGTAAAGGTGGCCTTGCCATTCATAGAAGCCAAGCGGAAACGAACTGCCCCCCAGCGACCGAATGTCTTTCAAGAGCTTCGTTCCCTCCCCCGTAACGTCGATTGTGAAGGGTTCAACGCCTAGGTTTGGCCGCGCTGTCGCACTGAACAACAGCGCCTGATCCCCCAACCCAACGAGTTCCGTTCCCAGGCCGTATTGGCCGAAAGCGGAGTTTTCCAACAGGATGGACACGCCAAACTCGCCAACGAGACACAAGAATTCGTTCGCAATGAAATACGCCCTGTCGCGAAACGACGTGATCGCCTGAATGTTGCTGGTGAAACTACCAAATGCAGGCACAAAAACCGTCCCGTCGAACGTTCCATCGGTCCGCCACAGATTTCGTCCCCGTCCGTCATCTGCGGAGAAATAAAGCAGGTCGCCAACGGGCGTAAGCAACTGCGGATCCGAACTTGCATCTCCTTCCGCGATATCGCGGACCATCGAGCGGATGCCGTCGACTTCTTTCCAGAGCTCCGTATTGAGGGTATTGGAACCGCCGTCCTCCGTTCCGGACGAGACCACGTAGTACGTGGTATCCCCCACGCGCGTGAAGTCGCGCGGATTTGAGGGTTGAAAAGTCGAATTGAGATCCGCCACCAGGACGGGCGTCTCGGCCAACAGCCGGCGATCTTCGAGGTGCTCGAAACGGAACTTGCTCGCGCGCACGGAACGGGAACGGCGAAGGCGTGGAGGTTTACTCATGCTGCACAACTTGATTCAGGCGAAGCGGGTGGGCGCGCGGATGCCGTCAGGCACAACCTGCTACCTTACCCAGCGGCTACAACCCGGACCAGAGAGCGCCGGTATCTACGAAAGCGGGAGCCTCCGCTGTGGGACTATTCTGCTCAGCCATTTCCGCGGTCGCCAGAACACGCTGCGAATCCGTATTTCCCTGGGGAACGCGACGTCACGCAAGCGGCGGATCGTCACGCTTACTTCTGGGCTAGTTGCCTACGCGCCCGACGGGCGCCGCGACGGCAAAAATCAGTGGCGACCAGCCAACCGGCCTCTGCGGATGAGATCTTCGCTTGGCCGTGGAATTCCGTATCGTAGCCGGCAGTGATGAGCGTCTGTTGTGCGGCCGCCTCGACCAACCGGCGGCCGTCGCGCGACATGTTGCGCTTCCACGCCAGGATGCGATCCGCTTCGCGCCGACGCTGAATATAGTTCACCAACTTCGGAGCCATCGGCGAATCAATGAACGTGGCCAACGCCTCGGCGGTCGGCTCCGGCCGCTCGAACAAGTCCTCGAAGCGAACTTCGTGAAAGCGCCCCGGCAGCGATTCTTTGGCCCGCCAGATCTCTTCGATGGTGCGCGACCAATAAAGGCCGCCGGTGTACAGATTCGTGGGTCCCCAAGTGCGCGAAACGAGCGACGCAGCGACGTCATGCGCGTTCCGCATGATGTGGACGAACTTGGCCGAGGGAAAAAGCTTGGCCAAATCGCGCATGTGGTAGGAATCCGACGGATCCTTCCAGCCGATCCCGCTCTTCGATTGCACGCCGGCGATGAACCGCAGCCCGGCGAGCACCACGCTGCCGTAGTCGGGCGACACCACCTCGCGCAAGGCCGCGTCGAAATCCCAATCAATCTCGTGATTCAACTCGGGCGCGATGCGCTCCAGCAAGCGGCGCTGATTCGCCAACTGTTTCAAATCGCCGTGTTGCTCACGCGAATAGGGAATGACGAACCGGGGTTCGTAAGCCATCGCGTAGTTGAATGTATTGAGAAAGATGCGCCAAAGCGTTGAAGTTCCCGAGCGGCCCGTGCCGACCACAATGACAAGCGGTAACATCGAAGCGATTTCCAACGATTCGCACTCCAAAAAGCTCACGACTCAGACGAGGCGCACCGTGTCGCCGTATTGCAACAAGGGGGCGTAATTCCGGAAAGCACGGCCAAGCAAGGCTCCGTCTCGAACGAGCGGACCTTGAAGCGGCGAACGCTTACGGCCGAGGTGAATCCTTCCGGCGTCAATCCGTGAGATTTGCCGCCCCTCAAATAGTCTAGTTGTGCCGTGGCGAACCCGCAATTCCGTACCGAAGAAACAGATTGGATCGGCGGATCGTCCGTTACCGCTGGCCGCTTCCTCGCAACCGATACCAAATCAGCCCGACGATTTCGTGCGAACTCAATTGCAGGGAGCTCAAAGCGCTCGCCGAGGGGAGGAAATTGCGCACGGTCCAGCGGAATTCCCCAGAACGCATCGCGCAGGACGCCGGTTCCAGCGGAACTCCAATGTTGGCAAACGACAACATCGTGCGTCGCATGTGGAACGCCTCGGTGACGAGAATCACCCGTTTCGCGGCCAGTTCCTTCAGCATCAAGGTGCACTCGCGACCGCTTTCCGCGGTATTTCTCGAGCGTTCCTCGATTTGGACATCCTCGGCGCGAATGCCCACCTCCAGCAGGCAATCGCGCATAATAGCGGCATTGCTGGGACCAGGGACCGACGGATCGGGCGTACCGCCGGTAACGATGATCGGGCAACGCCTCAGGCGGTAGATGCGCGCAACGTGATAGCAGCGAAAGAGTGAACTATCGCCCGGTTCGTCGTAGGGACGGCGCGCATCGGCCCGCAGGAAGTTGCCGGTCAAGACAATGATGACGTCGCCATTCGTTGGCGTCACGACTCGCTGAGGATAACCGCTCTCCACGAAGCGCATCGCGACGTGCGATACCGCGGGCGTGCTGCTGATGCAAAGTGCGACGTAAGCGCCGAGGGCGATGCGCCAACGGTTTCGATGTTCCTGACACGGCCTCCGTAGACGCAGAATCGCCACGCCGAGCGCCATGAGCAGCAACGGATATGGCTGCACGAACCAACTCAGCAGATCGTACACGGCGCGATCCAAAGAGCGTGCGGGGAAATGAAAAGACTGGCTGCGCATAGCGCAGCCAGTCTAGGTGGTGATCGAATTCAAGTTGGGCGAAAGCTTAGCGGGGCTTCACCGGCAGGCTCGCGTGACCGTTGACGTGCTCACGCGCGACAACCGTCTTAGGCAAGCGCCGCAAACCCATCAGCCGTACCAGGTGCGCGGACGACAGCCCTGTCAATCGGAAGCACGTGCAGACCAAGATGCGCGCGTCCAACCATAGCCCGCCGGTGCGGATGTACTCCAGATCAAGCGCTAACTTGCGACGCACGCCTTCCAGATCCGTGTCCGGCGGAAGATTGACTTGCGCCAAACCCGTCACGCCGGGACGAACCAAAAACCGCTCGGAGTAGTGCGGGACGTCCTTCTCCAAGCAGTTCGTGAATTCCGGTCGCTCGGGTCGTGGGCCGACGAGCGACATCTCGCCGAACAGCACATTCAACAACTGCGGCAACTCATCGAGATGCAGCTTACGCAGCACCCGTCCCAACGGCGTCGCCCGAGGATCGCGTGCGCTCGCCCAAACCGGGCCGCTGAGCGACTCAGCATTCAGGTACATGCTGCGAATCTTGTACATCGTAAACGGCTTGCCGTTCAGTCCGACTCGTTCCTGCTTGAACAGCGCAGGACCTCGCGAGGTGAGTCGCACGAGTGCAAACAAAACCAGCATGAGGGGCATCGCGGGGATCAACATGATCGCCGCGACCGTACGGTCGAAGCCCCCCTTCCACTCGAAGTAGGGAGTCGCGCTGGTCTTCTTGGCGGCCCGCGTCACCTGGACGGGGGTCTCATTGACGAAGCGTTCGATGACGGAGCTGCCCGGCGTCATCACAGACATCGTGTTGGTCCTCAGGGGTGTCTACTCATAGCTGTCACTCTGGTTGCCGATTCGCATAGACTAACCGTCAGCGGCCAGAAACTCCACAATCTGGGGGTTACTTTTCCGAAAAAATTACATTTGCAGTTGGTTCCGAGGTGCAAATGTTCATGTATTTCCTGCAAATTACCCAGCATTTCTTTTGACTATTCGACCCATCCTTCCACGACGTCGCTAGTTTGCAGAAACTGGGCCGAAACTCGACTGGATGTCCCAGCGTTCCCAGTAATCCGGTTTTGCGGGCGTCCAAATCCCCCAACCCGGGTGATTATCGCCCTGAACCGACTTCCGTTGGCGGCTTCGGCTCGCTGACGTTGCTTCCGGGCAACGGCTGTCGTCCTGTTTCGTCATCAGGGTCGACCGAACGGGGAGTGTCGCGCCACAGCCAGCGCAGCATGTCCGGCATGATCGCCCCGCCCTGCTTGTTAGAATGGGTGCCGATACCGAACACGTGGTTGAAGTCGTATCCCTTCTCCTTCAGGGCTTCGACCATCTTCACGTTCTGGGCGAACCAGTCCCAGTTGGGGTCGTAATTGCCCCGCCGCTGGCCGCGGTTGTCGTTCAGGCCGTCCTGCAAAAAGACGCGAATCGGCTTGGGGTCACTTTCGCGGATCAGGTCGGGATAAACGTGCCCGCTCATGATGTTAGTGAAACTGCCGATGGTGCTGATCACCTTACGGAACTGATCCGGCCGCTGCCAGGCGACCGTAAAGGCACAGATCGCCCCGGAACTCGCACCGGAGATGGCGCGATCGTTCGGATCCGTCGAGAGGTTATAATCCTTCGCCAGCGTGGGCAGCAACTCGTCGACGATCAACGTCGCGTACTTGTCGTCGAGCGCGTTGTATTCGACGCGGCGGTTGTTGGTCCGGTCGCCCCATTCCTCGCCGGAGGCTTCCTTCTGGTCCGCCGTGCGGCCCGGATTGATGAACACCGCGATCGTGACCGGCATCTCGCGGCGATAGATCAAATTGTCGAACACAAACGGGATGCGGTAATCGCCTTCCAGATTGACGAACGCGTGCCCGTCCTGAAACACCATCAGCGACGCCGGTTTGGTCGGATCGTACTGCGCGGGGACGTAGACCCAGTAATTGCGCGTGGTGTCCGGATAGGCGATCGCGCTGGCCAACGTCAAAGGCCCGACCACCTTGCCTTGCGGCACGCCTTCATGCGGCGCGGAATCGGGGCCAAGCTGGTACAGGTCATCGAGCGGGCCGGCAACGGCTCCGAGCGGCGCTGCGAAGGCAACAAGTAACGCCAAAAAGGCAAGTCGCGATGAACGCATAGCGGGAACTCCGGCAGATTCGGGGCGGGCGAGCGCGGAAATGTGGTCGCGATTCTATGCTGGCGACGTTACGCTGTGCAAATCCTGGAATTCCACAAAGTTCTCCGTGGGGCGATCGCCATGCCACGCGTCTTGATGTTCGCTTTCGTCGCCGCCATTGCTTTTGCGCCAGCCGCCGTGTCGCGATGCTTCGCGGCGGAAACGCCTGCGACTACGTCCCGGTTTCTCTTCACGTCGCAAGGCAAAACCGGCCACGTTGAAGCGGACCAAGTCCGCTATCTCGATTTTCAAGCGCCCGACCAAGTGACCTGGCAGCCCGGCGGGATGTTCAAGGATGGGCGGCGCATCGTAGTCCTCAGCATGGAACAACGCCGCGACGGGCCGGGCAAGCCGTTTGAGGTTTATTACACGCAGACGCCAACGCATCTCTGGACATATGACTTGATCAGCGGCGATCTCCAGGAAATCGGCGCGGAGCATCGGCTGGCCACCTTTGTCACCCCGCAATTGCTGCTGAAAGACGAGGAGCGAATGCTCGTCCAAGTCGTGCGCGGAACGGTCGGTCAGACTTACAGTGTGCGGCTCGACGGCAGCGATCCGCGCGAGTTCACCAAGGCGGGCGAAGGGCTCCCGTATGGACTCAGCCTCAGCCCGGACGGCCAGCGCGTCGCCTATCACCTGGCGAGTCCGGAAGGCTATCAAGTTTGGAACAGCGACGTCGAAGGCGGTGACCGTATCAAGGTGGCAGCGTCGCCGGCGCATCTTTACTTCGGCACCTGTTGGTCGCCGGACGGGCAATGGATTCTCTATGTCGATTGCCACTACCAACAGGACCCGGGCCACGATTGGGCCGACGTCTGCATCGGCCGCGCCGATGGCTCGGAACATCGCGTGCTGACTTCCGACCAGGCGATGTGGTTCGCCGCCACCTACGGAAGCCCGGAAACCCGCGGCGGCGGCTCGAACGTCCCGTCCTGGACGCACGACGGCAAAATCCTCTTCCCGCGCCGCACACCTGGCGCGAGAGTGGCTTGGGAATACCAGCCGGATCGCCCTGATACCGATCATTTCAACCGCGACTATAAGCCGGAGTCGGCACAGGGCGGCACGGAGATTTGCCTTCTCGACCCCGTATCCGGCAAGGTCGAAAGCCTCACGCCCAGCGAGCCTTCAGTATGGGATTTCCGAGCGGGCGAATCGCCGGACGGGAAGGAGATCGTCTTCTGCCGTGCCGCCGTGGGTGAAGCACCGGCGATTTGGGTCATGAACCGCGACGGCAGCAACGCGCGCCTGATCACGCGCGGCATCGATGATCATGGGGCGGATCATCCGCGCTGGTTGCCGTTGGGGAGATAGTCTCGCGCCAGTTCAAGCCCCGATCGGGGCGACAGACAATAGCCAGGGGTGCCACCCCCTGGTCGAAGGACCGACAAAACATGAATGAGCCCCACCGGGGCGACACACCGCCGGCGCGGAAATCGTGTCGCCCCGATAGGGTTCAAATCATTTGATTGCGATTTTTCCAGGGGTTCGCACCCCTGGCTATTATCTAACGCCCTCTGTGGGGCTCAATTCACGACAATCGGATTCGTGCGATGGCTTACGTCCCAGCCTTCGATTTCGAATCGTGGAACGCCACCGCAAACAGCACCATCACGCCGGCGGCCAACGCGGCTGGGATGAGCCAGAAGGTTTTCCAGTCGTGGGTGATCGCGCCCGTGGTCACCGTCATGCGGTCGACATAGGACGAGAGTTCCGCGCCGATGAAGCCGCCGATGCCGAGCGTGATGAAGGCGATGAAGCCTTGCGCGGCGCCGCGGATACGTTCGTCGGCTTCGTTGTCGACGTAAATCTGGCCGGTGACGAAGAAGAAGTCGTAACAGATGCCGTGCAGCAGGATGCCGATGTAAAGCATCCACATCCCGTCCGTCGAGTTTCCGAACGCGAACAGCACGTAACGCAGCGCCCAACAAAGCATGCCGACGAGCAGCATCCACTTAACACCCAGCCGCGCGAAAAAGACGGGCATCAACAGCATGAAGAAGATTTCCGACATCTGACCATAGGTCATTTTGCCGGTGGCGTTCTCGACGCCGATATTGGTCAAGAAGCCGTTCGTGTAGTTGTAGTAGAACTGCAAGGGAATGGCGACCAAGAACGAGCCGAGCACGAAAATCGCGAAAGGTACGCGCTTCATCAATGCCAAGGCGTCAAGTCCGAGCACGTCGCGAGCTGTTACCGCGTGGCCGACATTCTTCGGCGGCGTATGCGGCAGGAAGAAGCAATAGATGCCAAGTAGCAGCGAGAAACCCGACGCGACCTGCATCGCGGTATTGGACGTGCCCCAACCCATCGCGCCGGTCAACTGCCCGGCGCAAATCCAGGAAATGGTTCCCAACACGCGAATGCCGGGGAACTGGCGCCCCGGGTTCGGCAAATGATGGAAGGAGATTGAATTGGTAAGCGCCAACGTCGGCATGAAGCAAAGGAAATACGCCAGCATCACGCCATAGAATAGCCCGGGCGTTTCAACCGTCGAAAGATAGTAGAGAATGCCGGCGCCCACGATGTGCAGCACGGCGAGTACGTGTTGCGTGGCGAAGAAGCGGTCGGCGATCATGCCGACGAAGAACGGCGCGATCATCGCCGCGATGGCGGCCGTACCGTAGGCCCGGCCGACGAAGCCCTCCGGGAAAATCTGCTTCCCGGCTTCTCCTGTGTTCGCGGAGAGGTAGGCGCTCAGGCTGACGAACCAGGTTCCCCAGGTTAGATACTGGAGGAACATCATCGTCGACAACTGCAGGCGGGTCCCCATTTTCAATGGGACGTTCGCTTCCGGGACCGATGGTGCGCCAGCCGATGCCACGATGTGTACTCCTTGGACGTCGAGAGTTCGACAGGGAAACGCCGCCGGATCAACCGCCGATCGGCGAGCGAAGCCGGCATTCTAGACCCCCCCGGCCCGCGCCGGAAGCTGCTGCGCCACGGTTTTTTTGATCCGCACCGCTGTTCGACGCTAAGCCCCGGGAAGGCCCTCGGAGACTTTACCAATGGCAATGTCTACGGGGGCCTTCCCTGGGCTTGGAGAAATCGTCGTGGACAAGACGTACCCCGCACCGCAAAACCGCCCCCGGACCGCTCGCGTAACCGGCTGAAATGCTTGATCTTAGCTCCCCGGGGCGATAGCATCGGGGAGTGTGGTGCGGGCGGCTTTCGAGACGCCCTGGGTGATGCTCTTTGCTGAAGGCGGAGGAACCGGCCAATGCTGCAACTCACCGGGCGCGGACGCGCTCAGACCTGCGATGGCGTCACGCGGCGCGATTTTCTGCAGGCCGGGGCGCTGAGCGCCATCGGCATGTCGCTGCCGATGTTGATGGACCTGAAAGCCCGCGGCGCGGTGCAGCAAGATCACGACGAGCGGTCGGTGATCATGATCTTCAACCTCGGTGCGCCGAGCCAGCTTGATACCTGGGACATGAAGCCGGAAGCGTCGGCGGAGATCCGCGGGCCGTTCAAGCCGATCAAAACGGCGTCGTCCGAGTTCGACATCTCGGAAATCTTTCCGCTGCACGCCAAGGTCGCCGACAAGTTCTCGCTGGTCCGCACCTGTTATCACACCGCGGCGGCCGTGCATGACACTGGCCACCAGATGCTGCAAACCGGCCGGCTGTTCAATGGCGGCGTCAACACGCCGCATGCCGGCTGCGCGTTGACGTACCTGCGCGGGCGGAAGACGGACTTGCCGGCACACGTGATTCTGCCGGAACCCATGGGGCGCACCGGCGGCAACATGCCGCACGGGCAGGACGCCGGTTTTCTAGGCAAGGCCTACGATCCCTTCGCATTGATGGCGGATCCTTCGAAGCCGAATTTCCAAGTGCCGGACATGCTGCCGCCGCCGGAGATCGGTCAGGCGCGGCTTGATCGCCGGCGCAAGTTGCGTTCGATCGTCGATCAAACGGTGAAAAACTTCGAAGCGACCGACAGCGCTCAGTTGATGGACAGTAACTTCGAGGCCGCCTACCGGCTGATGACCAGCACGCAGGCCCGCGAGGCGTTTGATCTCTCGAAGGAACCGCAATCGGTCCGCGATCGCTACGGCATGACGCGCTTCGGCCAGAGTTGCTTGTTGGCCAGAAGGTTGATCGAAGCCGGCGTGCGCTTTGTCACGGTGAACACGTTCCTGACCGTGTTCGACGAGATCACCTGGGACATCCACGGCTCGCAGCCGTTCACGTCGATCGAGGGCATGCGAGATATCGTCGCGCCGATGTACGATCAGGCCTACAGCGCGTTGATCGAAGATCTGGTGCAGCGCGGCATGTTGGACAACACCATGGTGTGCAACCTGGCCGAGTTCGGCCGCACGCCGCGGATTAATCCGGCCGGCGGACGCGATCACTGGCCGCAATGCTGGACGGTGTACTTTGCCGGCGGCGGCGTCCAAGGAGGCCGCGTCGTGGGTCGCAGCGACGGCATCGGCGGCGTCCCGGCCGAACGTCCGGTCGATCCGCCGGAAGTCGTAGCGACCATCTATCGCTCGCTCGGCCTCGATCTGGAAACCACGCTGCCCGGCCCGAATGGTCGGCCGTTCCCGTTGGTCGATTTTGGCAAGCATGAGATTCGGGAGTTGTTCTAGCGAGTTGGAAGTTTTCAGTGTTCAGTCTTCAGTGGGCTGCGGACGAATCGCCGCTCACGCGGAAGACTTGCCGTCCATCTTTGGCCAACATGGATAGCTTCCCGCCGGCCGATTCATTTTCTTTGCTGCTTTTCATGGCGGAGCGTTTGATGATCTCCCGCTTGTTTTCGATCGCGCCGTTGGTAGTCAGCCTGGCAATTTGTCTGGCGACCGGCACATCGCGCGCCGGGGAGTTGGCGGTTCTGCCCGCGTCGATCAAGCTCTCTGGGCCAGAGTTCGCGCATCGAATGTTGGTCGAGGAACTTTCCGACGACAAGTATCGCGGGCAGCATGTCGAAGACGTGAAGTTCACATCGAGCGATCCCAAGGTGGTGGAGATCGTCGATCAAATGGCGGTCCCGCGCGGCAATGGCACGGCGACCGTGACGGCAGCCGTGGGCGAGCGCACCGCGCTGGCCGAGGTCACGGTCGTAGACTTCGAGCAACCGCACGAGTGGAGCTTTCGGAATCATGTCGAATCGGTGCTCGCCAAGACCGGTTGCAGTACGGGCGCGTGCCACGGAGCGCTCGCTGGCAAGAATGGCTTCAAGCTCTCGTTGCGCGGTTACGACCCGGACGGCGATTGCCGCACGCTCTCGCGCCAAGCGCGCGGACGGCGGATCGTGCCTAGCGACCCGGGCCGCAGCTTGTTTCTGACGAAGCCGACCGGCGCGGTGCCGCATAAGGGAGGCGTGCGGTTCGACGTCGGTTCGCCGGAGTATCGCGTGATCGCCGAATGGATCGCCGCGGGCACGCCGCCGCCGAGCGAAGACGACGCGCGGCTCGATCATTTGGAAATCCTGCCCAAGAACACCGTGCTCAAGCCGGGCGTCTCGCAGCAGTTGATCGTGCAAGGTCACTTCAACGACGGCCGCATTGAAGACGTCACGCGTTGGTGCTTATTCACGTCGACGAATCAGACAGTCGCCAACGCCGATGAGCGCGGCAACGTGCAAGTGGTCGGGAATGGCGAAGGCGCCGTCACGGCCTGGTACTTGAGTCAGGTCGCCATCGCCACGGTGAGCGTGCCGTTCGAGCAAGACGTGCCGGCGGCAACGTTTGCCGAGGCGCCGCGACGAAACTTTATCGACGAGTTGGTCCTGGACAAGCTCCAGGCGCTCAACATTCCGCCATCGCCGGAATGCAACGACGGCGAGTTCATCCGCCGCGCGTACCTCGACACGATCGGCGTGCTGCCGACGCTCGACGAAACCAAAGCATTCTTGGCTGACCCGTCGCCGGACAAGCGCGATCGGCTGATCGAATCGTTGCTGGCGCGGCCGGAGTTCGTCGACTATTGGACCTACAAGTGGGCCGACCTGCTATTGGTGAACACGACGAGCTTGCAACCGGCCTCAATGTGGTCGTACTACAATTGGGTCCGCGACAACGTGGCGGCGAACACGCCCTGGGATGAATTCGCCCGTCGTCTCGTTACTGCCAGCGGGAGCACGCTGGAAAACGGCGCTACGAACTTCTTTGTGCTGCACAAGGATCCGCCCGACTTGTCGGAAACGGTCTCTCAGGCGTTCCTGGGGATGTCGATCGCCTGCGCCAAGTGCCACAACCATCCGATGGAAAAGTGGACGAACGGTCAATACTTCGCGATGGCCAACCTGCTGGCCCGCGTTCGCGTGAAAGACGGTCAGGCCGGCGGCAGCAGCACGGTCTTCAACGCCAGCGCCGGCGAACTGGTGCAACCGCTCACCGGCAAGCCGCAGAAGCCGCAGCCGCTAGACGGCGAGGCGATTGAGTTCGAATCGGACATCGAGCGCCGCGAACATCTGGCGAAATGGCTCACTTCGCCCGAGAACCCGTACTTCGCGAGGTCAATCAGCAATCGCGTCTGGGCGAACTTTTTTGGCGTGGGGCTCGTGGAGAGCGTCGACGACATGCGGCTCACCAATCCGTCCAGCAACCCTGCATTGCTCGACGCCGTGGCGAAGCACTTGATCGACAATCGCTACGATCTCAAGGCCTTGATGCGGACGATCCTGCAATCGCATGCTTATCAACGCAGCAGCGAGCCGCTGGCGGAGAACAAGGCCGAGATGCGGTTCTACTCGCGCTATTACCCGCGCCGGCTGATGGCCGAAATCATGCTCGACGTGCTCTCGCAAGTCAGCGGAGCGCCGACGAATTTCCCCGGTTACCCGAGCGGTTGGCGGGCGATGCAACTGCCCGACTCAAACGTGGACTCGTACTTCCTGAAGACCTTTGGACGCCCGGATCGCGTCATTACCTGCGAATGCGAGCGCACCGAAGAACCGAGCATGGTGCAGGTGCTGCATATCTCGAACGGCAAGGGGATCAACGAAAAACTGGCGCAGGCCGGCAACCGGATCGATCAACTTCTCGCAGCGAATGCCAGCGACGAGCAAATCGTCCAGGAAGCGTACTTGAGCACCCTCTGCCGCGAGCCGACGGAAAGTGAGCGGAATTCGATCCTCTCGGTGCTAACCGAAACTCCTGCGGAGGAACGCCGACTGGCGATCGAAGACGTGTACTGGGGCGTGCTGAGTAGTAAGGAGTTTTTGTTTAATCACTAGTTCGCCGAAAGCAATGTTGACCCAATCAATAGCGAGGTCGCGATGTTGCCTGAACTGACAAGTATTTTGCCCATCATTCACGCCCTGCCGACCGACGCGAAGCAGGAGTTGCTGGAGATTCTGGTCAAGGATCTTGAGCCTGCGTCGCCGAAATCGGAAGTATCCGTTCCGATGGACGAGCCGTTTGTCTATGACCCTGAGAATCCGATGCTCGGACTGTTCTACGACGAACCCGAGGTGGTGGACGAGGTTCTCCGTCTGGCGATGGAGGCGCGGCAAGCAAGAAACGCGAGACGCTTCGGTGAATAAGGCCCTACTTGACACAGACATATTGTCCGAAGTGGAACGAGGTAGAAACAGAATTGTTCTGTTTCGTGAGCGTGAATATCGTGCTGAGTGGGGTTTGCTGACAATTTCTGCTGTGACCGTAATGGAAATTGTTCATGGCCACTGGTGGAGCGGCAATGCCAGGCTTTTATCCCGATTTATGGCCGCAATTGGCAACCAACAGGTTCTGCCGTTCACGGCAACAACTGCGGAGTTGGCCGGCAAGATTGGAGCGGAGTTGGACAAACTTGGCGCCCCAATCGGCCCAAATGATCCCATGATCGCCGCCGCGGCGATCGAACACGGCTTAGTCCTAGTCACCGGTAACACGAAGCACTACGAACGAATTCGACAAATAGGTTTTCCATTGCAGCTAGCGAATTGGCGTGAGTCGGACAGTTGAAACACACATTGGCGATCGAATGATGAAGCCGTACCGTCTGCTGTCTCTGTTCCTTACGTTCGTCGGCGCAACAAGTGTTCGTGCCGAGGCGCCCGATTTCAACGCCGTCGCGCCGATCTTCACCAAGTACTGCGTCGGTTGCCACAATGACGGCGATCGCGAGGGGAAGCTCACGCTGGAGTCGTACGACGGCCTGCTGGCCGGCGGCGAACATGGCGCCGTGGTCACGGCTGAGCAGCCCGATCTGAGTCGCATGGTGCGCGTGATCACTGGCAAGGCGGAGCCCGCAATGCCGCCCGAGGGGAGCGAAGCGCCGTCGCAGGAAGAGATTCAGGCCATCGTCGCTTGGGTGGCCGCCGGTGCGCGCGGGCCGTCCGGCGCGCCGCCGGATCCGGCAAATCTGGTCACGCCCAAAGTCGAACTGCTGAAGCCGGCGCGACAGACGTTGCAATCCGCGACGCTTTCGCCCGACGGCAAGTTGCTGGCGCTGGGCGGATATCGCATCGTGAAGATTCTGGACGCCGCCACGCAAACCGTGTTGCGCGAGTTGCCCGGCATTCCCGGCAATGTGAACAACCTGCAGTTTATCGCCAATGGCGAGCAACTACTCGTCGCTGGCGGCGAGCCCGGTTTGTTCGGCGAAGTGCAGGTGCGGAACGTCGCCGACGGCGCGTTGCTGCGAAGTTTGCGCGGTCACAAGGACTGCCTCTACGACGCCGTGCTAAGTCCTGACGGCAAGACGTTGGCCACCGCCGGCTACGATTATCAGATCGTCCTGTGGAACTTCGAGACGGGCGAGCCGACGCGCACCCTACACGGTCACAACGCCAGCGTCTATGACTTAGAGTTCAGTCCGGACGGACAGATCCTGGCCAGCGCGAGCGGCGATCGCACAGTGAAACTTTGGAATGTGGCGACCGGCGAGCGGCTTGATACGCTCGGACAATCGTTGTTGGAACTCTACGCCGTGGCGTTCAGCCCGGATGGAAAACGCGTCGCTGCCGGCGGCGTGGACAATCGAATTCGCATCTGGGAAATCGGCGCCGGCGCCAAGGAAGGAACGAACCCGATCCTGCATGCGCGCTATGCACACGAAGGGGCGATCTTGCGATTGGCCTACACGCCGGACGGCAAGTCGCTCGTCAGCACCGCGGAGAATCGCTCCGTCAAAGTATGGAACGCCGAAGAAATGGTAGAGCGGCATTTGCTGGATCAGCAAACGGATTGGCCAGTGGCGTTGGCCGTCGCGCCGGATAGTCAGTCGTTTATCGTGGCGCTTCTGGATGGCGGCTTCTCGCGCTTTCAAATCGAGTCCGGGCAGATTCAGCCGCCCGCTCCGCCGCCAGCACCGGAATTGGCCAGCGTTTCGCCGCGCGGCGTGGAGCGAGGCAAGACTACGCGCGTGACGCTGCACGGCGCACATCTCGCGGCCGTCAGGCACGTCGAGAGCTTCGAGCCGCTGGTGAAAGTGGCGATCGCCGAAGGTGCGCCACGCGATGACAACTCGTTGACGATCGACGTGACGCCGGACGCCACCATGTTCCGCGGACCGGTGCGGCTCAAAGCGCAAGGCACCGCGGCTGAGAGCCAGCCCGTCGTGCTGCATGTGGACTTCATTCCGCAGCAAGTCGAAGCGTCGGCTGACGCCCCGAGATCCGTCGAACAACTCGCCGCGCTGCCGTTGGGCGTGTGGGGCGAGATTGCCACGCCAGGAGATGAAGACGCGTTTTCGTTCGACGCGGAGGCAGGCGACACGATCGTTTTCGATCTCTCGGCCAAGCAATTTGGTTCCGAACTGAATGCCGTGCTGACGGTCTTCGACGAAGCCGGCACGCTGCTGGCCAGCAGCAACGACTTTGACGGCGAGCCGGATCCGCTCGTGGCCCTCGAGATTCCCAAGTCAGGGCGTTACCGCGCCAGCGTCAAGGATCTCGCGGCGTCGGGATCGAACAAACATTTCTACCAACTCTCGATTGGCAAGTTGCCGTACGTGACCGGTTGCTACCCGCTCAGCGTACCGCCCGATGCGAAGACGCGCGTCAATCTACTGGGGTACAACCTGCCGGCAGACGCCACGGCGGAAGTCACCGCTGGCGCATCCGGTGACGCGGGCGTGACGGTGGACGCCAATCAATATCGTTTCCGGCGGCATTTGACGGTCGCCGTTGGCTCATTGCCGGAATCGCTGGAAGCAGAGCCGAACGATGCGCCCGAGCGAGCGACGTCGATTGCCGCGCCGGCAACGGTCGGCGGACGAATTCTCGCGGACGATGGCGGGCACGACGTGGATGTGTTCCGCTTCGACTCGCCGGCCGGAAAGCAATGGATCATCGAGACGAATGCCGCCGGGCGTGGTTCGCCGATTGATACGAAAATCGAATTGCTGCTTCCGGACGGGCGACCCGTGCCGCGCGTGCTGTTGCAAGCGGTGCGCGATTCCAACATCGAATTCCGTCCCACGGACTCGAACGCGTCCGGCTTCCGCGTCAAGAACTGGGAGGAGATGCATCTCAACCAGTATCTGTACGTCGGGGGCGAGGTCTGCCAACTGTTCCGCATGCCGCAGGGGCCGGACTCCGACATGATTTATTACACCGCGCAAGGAAACCGGCGCGGCTATTTCGACACGACGCCGACTTCGCACGCCATTTACGATCCCTGTTACATCGTGGAACCTCAGCCGATCGGCGCGAATCTAGTGCCGAACGGTCTGCCAGTCTTCGCGCTGAACTACGAGAACGACGACGACGGGGAGCGCCGCCTCGGGACCGATTCGAAGATTTACTTCACCGCGCCAGCCGCCGGATCGTATCTCGTGCGCGTAACTGACGTGCGGGGACTCAACGGCGATCGTTACGCGTATCGCCTCACCGTGCGCGAACCGAAGCCGGACTTTAACGTCTCGCTGGGCGTCAGCAACCCGACGATTGCCGCCGGAAGCGGGCAGGCCTTTGACGTGAATCTAGATCGCATCGACGGCTTCGACGACGACGTCGAAGTGGAAATCACGGGCCTGCCGCCCGGATTCACCGTCTCGCAGCCGTTGGTGATCCAAGCCGGACACACGTCCGCGCAGGCGGTCCTCAACGCGGCGCCGGACGCTCCGGCGCCGAACGAGGAAAGCGCGCAGCAAACCAAGGTCGTCGCGCGGGCCATGATCGCGGGCAGCCCGGTCGTCAAGGAATTAGCGTCGCTCGGCAAGGTTCAACTCACCGAGCGGCCGAAAGTGATTGTGCATCTGCTGCCGGACGATCCCTCGGCCAGCCCCGGCGATGGCGTGACAATCGCGCCCGGCACGACTGTCTCTGCCAGGTTGCGCGTGGAACGCAATGGCTTCGATGACCGCATCCAGTTCAACTTGCGAAACCTGCCTCATGGCGTGATCGTGGACAATATCGGCCTCAACGGCGTACTGATTCCGGCGGGCCAGACGGAGCGGCAGATCTTTTTGACGGCCGAGAGTTGGGTGCCGGAAACCAGCCGGCCGTTCCACGCGATTGCCGAAGTGGAAGGTAACCAGGTCTCCCGGCCGCTGATCTTGCATGTCAAACGTGCAACAGAACTCGCCGGCAACGGTGGCAACTAGTTCGTCGCGCGGTTCACCCCTTCAGGATTTCATGCGTTTTCTCCGCGATCAACTTACGCTGCTGTTGTTCTTTGTTCTGGCGGGCATCTCGGCGGCGGCCGCTGTTCAAGCGGTGCGGACCGGATTGCCGGTGGCCGTGGTCGATCATCACGACGAGTTCGTGCGTACCCTCACGCTGGGCCCCGTGGTTGACTTGCCCGCGGAGTATCAGAACCAGATGTTGCGTCAATTGGAGCGCGAATTGCGCCGCGGCGTCGATTGGGAAGCGGACTATAAGCAAATGCAGCGCAAGCAAAAGCGGATCCTGGTGGAAAACCTGGTCTCGCTCGCCGAGCGCTGGCTCGATGAGAAGATGACTGAATACGCTGAGTTGCCCGACCCATATCAGCGCGAGCACTACCTCGAAGGTGAGATTCGGAGCCTGAAGAACATGCAGGGACTGCAAAACGGGGTCTTTGCCGCCAAGTCCGATGCGCCGGGCGGGCTCGCCAAGGCGTTTTCGACGTCCGCCGCACGCCGCTTTGAGCAGGCCGGCATGCTGCGCAAGGGCCAGCTGATGGGGTTTGCCGCCGCTGCCCGTGAGCGTTGGGCCAGCCAGGGCATGCAGGACATCTTACCGCCCACCGGGCCGGCAGCGGACTAAAATGCACGCCGCCCCCCCCACAATGAGCTAAGGCGTTTTTCGTTGTCAGTTCGGGAATCGCCGGTTAGCATCAAGTTTGGCTAGTGAATGCGCCTTTTTGGCCGTTTCACATCAATGAGAGACCCCATGACCATCTGGATTTCGCGAGCTCGGAGTTTTACGGCTTTGCTTGCCGCATCTCTGGTGTTGGCTGTTGGCTCGTTCGCAAATGCCGGGACCGTGCAGTTGACGGCCCACGCGCATGACTCAACTGGCGAATTGCACATCACGAAGAGCGCCAGTCATCCCACGACCGCCTATGCCGACACGGGCAACGTCAACAAGCCCGGCGCCCACGCTCGATCATGGGGCGCCGCGTTCATTTCCGGTGGCAGTCTGAAAAAGGCCGCCGGGGGGGAAGGCTGGGTCATCAACGGAAACTCCGCCAAACACCAATACTGGTATGCCAACGCTGGGACCGGCGAATTCATCGTCAACGGGGAGCCGGGCATTAACTCAGCCCGCGTGCGGCTATTGATTCAGCGTTCGGGCGAAGTCATCGATCCGGTCCAGCCGGTCGATGCGCCGCCCGAGATCGGCGACTATCCGTCGCAGGCAATGTTCGCGGAGTATGACTTCACCGTGAATTTGCAGCTCGACGCCGCGATCACGCAGGAAGGACAGAAATTCGATTTGTTCCACGGCCAAGCCTCGCTTGCCGGACCGCAAAGCGTCAATCCGGGCCTTTCCATGACCGGCGATTTCGCCTTGCTGAGCGTCTTCGAGCCGACTCAATTCCAAGGCAATCCTGGCCAGCAGCGACTCGGAGCGCTGACGCCGAATCTCGTGTTATCGCCGGGCACGGCGACGGTCCTGACCAACGTGCCATTTACGGTCGATCTCGACTTGATCATGTCACAATACGTGATCGACGGTTTTCCCTTCGAACCGCCGCTCGTCGATACTGGAGGCATTCTCGCCTCGTCGTCGGGCGACCTCGTCGTGGAATTACTGGTGGAAGATGCGGCGGGCAATCCGTTGACGATTACGCCCGTCGTACCCGAGCCGGGGACCCTGAGCTTGGGCGCGCTCTGTGCCTTGGGCGCTTCCTGGTCGCTGCGTCGCCGTGGATTACTTGGCCGCCGAGCCTAGGACTCCGGGAAGCGGCTTGCCGGCCGTCGGGATCGCGCCGGCATAGTCTTCGCCGAAAAACTGCGCCACCGTGGCCGCGATCTGGCTTTGCGTGAAATCGTTGCCGGTACGCTCGCCGAGGGCCGGCGTATCGGGGCCGAGGACGGCCATCCAGATTTCGTCGGAGCCGGGAATATCGACGCTGTGGTTCTTCCAGCCGTCGCCGTCGCGCCCCCGGCCGTGATCGACGGTGAGTACCAGCGTCGTCTTGCCGGCATATTCGGGCAGACTTTGCGCGAGCGCCCATAACTCCGCGATCAGCCGATCGCACGTTTTCGTGGAATCCAGATACAAGTCGTAGCGCCCTTCATGGGCCCAATCGTCCGGTTCGCCCAGCGAAACGTAAAGTAGTCGCGGTTTTTTCAGTCGCAGGTATTCCCGCGCCCCGAACGCCGTGATGGTGTCGTAGCGCACACCGGCCCACATCCGCGGGAGTTCGGCGTTGACGCGGTTGAATGCCGCCAGTTCGTCGTCGTGTTCCGCGACTTCCAACGGCGTCCAGCCGGCGTTGACCGGAATGCCGGAGCGTTCGCTGTTGATGATGTAAGGGAAGACGTCCCAAGAGCAGAACGCCGCCACGCGCCCGCCGACGGAGGGCCGCCGCGAGAGCCATTCCAGCACCGTGATGTTCTGGTTGGCGATCTTGTCATTCGAACCAATGCGTTCGTCCGGGAAACCGCACAGGATCTCGTTGTAGCCTGGATAAGAAAAATGGCGATTGTTGAGCACCTTCGCTTCGCTCCCTGCGTCGCGATTGCCGAACAGTTGCCCTTCCTTGGCGATGACGTTCCAGACAAACGGCATCAACGTCGCGCGGGCGTCCGCCGGATTGTCGCGGAGATACGCGGCGCGCGTCGCCGGTATGTCTTTGACGTTGCCGGCTTCTTTCGAAACGAGTCGTTCCTCGGCTCCACGAAAAACCTCTTGCCAGCGCAGTCCGTCGATGGTGACCAGCAGCACGTTGCGGGTGCGCAGTTCCTCTGCCCCGGCGGCCTGCGTGTTCTGGAACGGCAACGTCAACAGAAAAAGTGCCAGCCCAACAATCAGCCATCGCTTCATCATAGTTCGCTCCAGGTTGATGGGTCCTACTGTAACCACCGTCCGGCCGCCGCGAAAGCACGGACCGAGTCCACTCCCGCCCGGGTACAGTGGAGATTAGGATTGCGGACAACGATCATTCGACCGCGAGGTGTTCCATGAATGCAAACAATTCGTTGCGCGTCGACGGCCTGGTCGAGCGCGCATTGGCGTTGAACTTCGACGACCTTCGCGCTTTGCCGGAGGCGGATCAGGTACGCGACGTACGTCGGCTAGGCGCCAAACGTGGCGGCGACGCCGTGGGGTTAGCGACCATTCTGCGGCTCGCTGGCGCATCGAGCGAGGCTCAGTACATTACCTTGCACGCCGGGGCGGATGATTTTCACGCCAGCGTTCCGCTCAGTTCGGTGAGCGACAAGGCGGTCCTCATCTATCAGCAGGACGGCGCGCCGCTGCCCGCGGCGGCGGGCGGGCCATTCCGGTTCTTTATTCCCGATCACGCCGCCTGCCGCACGGCCGAGATCGACGAATGCGCGAACGTCAAATTCGTTGACCGCATCGAGCTGACGCGCGAGCGCGGCTTCGATAACCGCCCGCAGGATGAGACTGAGCACGCCAAGTTGCATGAGCCGGGCTAGCGCAAATTCGCCTTGCGAATCGCCGACAGCGCCTTGAGCGACGCTTTGGCCGCACCGGCGCTATCCACCAATCCGCCGTGCGGGAATTCGTGCGG
>JAWXBP010000446.1 GCA_034440135.1 Planctomycetia bacterium | reverse complement strand
TCGTCACGCCGACGAAAAAAACGCCAGCCGCCGATACGGAAGCGGTCGGCGAATTCTGGGCGGCGCTCGGCGCGCGGGTCTTCATGATGACGCCCGAGGCGCATGATCGCGCCGTGGCCGGCACGAGTCACTTGCCGCATCTGATTTCGGCCATGCTCGCTGCCGTGACGCGCAGCGAAGACGCGCCGCTGATTGCCGGCGGCTGGCTCGACACGACGCGCGTGGCCGGGGGCGATCCCGAACTCTGGCGGCAGATTCTGCAAACGAACAATCAGCAAGTGCTGGCAGCGCTCGCGCAATTTGAAAAACAACTGACCTCGGCGCGCCGCGCGCTCGAACGCGGCGACGGCGCACGATTGGCAAAACTCCTGGCCCAAGGAAAGGCCGTACGCGATGCTTTGGGAAATTGACATCCATGCCGCCGCGGGGCACATCGATCGCAACGCCGAACGCGTGCGCCACGACGCCCGCGATTTGGGCCTTGGCGACGAGCTCTCGGTCCACGCCATCAGCGGCTATCTAGTCGAGGGCTCGATCGATCAGGCGGAAGTCGAACGCCTCGGCCGCGAACTACTCGCCGATCCCGTCGTGGAGCGCACGCATGTCGCGCGCGTCGGCGACGCGAGCCTTTCAAGGCCGCCCAGCGATGGTCAACATTTGATCCATGTGCTGCCCAAGCCGGGCGTAATGGACCCCGTGGCGCAAAGCGCGCTCGGCGCGATGCTCGACGGCGGCTGGCAAGCGTCGGCTGTGCGGACGTTGCGCAAGTATTGGATCGGCGGCGCGGACGACGCTCAACTCGATCGGCTGTGCGCCAAGTTGCTGGCCAACGATGCCATCGAGCAAGTTGTGCGCGGACCCTTGTTGCTGGATAAACTCGACGTCGGCACAAAGTACGTGATGCAACGCGTCGTCGTACCGATCCGCGAATTGAACGACGACGCGCTCGTCAAGCTGAGCCGCGAAGGACAACTCTCCTTGTCGCTGGCGGAAATGCGCACCATTCAGGAACATTTTCGCGAGCAACATCGCGAACCGACGGACGCAGAATTGGAAACCATCGCGCAGACCTGGAGCGAGCATTGCAGCCACAAGACGCTGGCCGGCCGCGTGCGCTATCGCGGGCCGGAGGGCGAGCGGCTGTTCGAGAACATGCTCAAGGAAACGATCTTCGCGGCCACGCAGGAAATTCGCAAATCGCTCGGTGCGGATGATTGGTGCGTGAGCGTGTTCAAGGACAATGCTGGGGTGATCCGCTTCGACGAACTGAATAACGTCTGCTTCAAGGTCGAAACGCACAACCATCCCTCGGCGCTGGAACCGTACGGCGGAGCGAACACCGGCATCGGCGGCGTGATTCGCGACCCGCTCGGCACCGGGCTCGGCGCCAAGCCAATCTGCAACACCGACGTCTTCTGTTTCGCGCCGCCCGATACGCCTGCCAATACTTTGCCCGCCGGCGTGTTGCATCCCAAGCGGGTGATGAAGGGCGTCGTCTCCGGCGTGCGGGATTACGGCAACCGGATGGGCATTCCGACCGTGAACGGCGCGATCTATTTCGATCCGCGCTATCTCGGCAATCCGCTTGTGTATTGCGGCAACGTGGGATTGATTCCGCGCGACAAGTCCGACAAAGCGACCCTGCCGGGAGACTTGATCGTCGCTGTCGGCGGTCGCACGGGGCGCGACGGTATCCACGGCGCGACGTTCAGTTCCATCGAGCTCACCAGCGACAGCGAAAGCCTTTCCGGCGGCGCGGTGCAGATCGGCAACGCGATCACTGAAAAGATGGTCGTCGACGCGATTCTGCAAGCCCGGGATCGCGGCCTCTACAACGCCATCACCGATTGCGGCGCCGGCGGGTTTTCGAGCGCCGTCGGCGAGATGGGAGAAGAGATCGGCGCGGAAGTGCAGCTCGATCGCATCCCGCTCAAGTACGAGGGACTAAGCTACACCGAGATGTGGATCAGCGAGGCGCAAGAGCGGATGATCCTGGCGGTGCCGTCGTCGAAGTGGGAGGAATTCCATCAACTGTGCGCGGCGGAATCGGTCGAAGCCACGGCGATCGGCACGTTTGTTCCCACGGGGCGGTTGGTGCTGAAGTATCATGGCGAGACCGTGGCCGATCTCTCGATGGAGTTCCTGCACGGCGGGAGGCCGAAAGTCATTCGCGAGGCGACGTACGTTCCGGCGCCGGTCGAAAAGTTGGCCGGAACCGCGATGTGGACCCGCGAATACACGAACGACTTGCTGAACATTCTCTCCTCGCTTAATGTCGCCAGCAAAGAGTGGGTGATTCGCCAGTACGATCATGAAGTGCAAGGCGGCAGCGTCGTCAAACCGCTGGTGGGCGTCACGAATTCCGGACCCGGCGACGCGGCCGTGGTGCGGCCGGTGCTGGGGTCGCAGCGCGGCATCGCGATCTCCTGCGGGATGAATCCGCGCTACGGCGACTTCGACACCTATCACATGGCGGCCAGCGCGATCGATGAAGCGATGCGCAATTGCGTGGCCGTCGGCGCCGATCCGTCGCGGATCGCCATCCTCGATAACTTCTGCTGGGGCGACACGAACCGCCCCGAAACACTTGGCTCGCTGGTCCGCGCGGCGCTCGCTTGCTACGACCTGGCGGTCGTGCTCGGCACGCCATTCATCTCCGGCAAGGACAGCCTCAACAACGAGTTCAGCTATCAAGGCGCCGACGGCGAACGCCGCACGATTGCGATTCCGCCGTCGCTCTTGATTAGCGCGATCGGACAACTTGATGACGTGCGTCAGGCGGTAACGATGGATCTGAAGCGCGCTGGCAACCGGCTCTACATCGTGGGCGTGACGCGGGACGAGCTTGGCGGCTCGCATTTGGCACTCGTCCGCGAATGGACCGGCGGCAGCGTCCCCGCAGTGGAACCAGCCCAAGCGCGCGCAACATTCCAAGCGGTGCATCGCGCAATGAAAGCCGGCCTGATCGCGTCGTGTCACGACTTGAGCGAAGGCGGACTGGCCGTCGCGGCCGCCGAAATGGCCTTCGCTGGCGGCTTGGGGTTGGAAATCGATTTGAGCCCCGTCCCCTGCGAGGGACAACTCGACGACATGGCCAAGCTGTTCAGCGAATCGAACAGCCGCTTCCTCTGCGAAGTATCGCCCGCCAAGCAGGCCGCGTTCGAAGCCGAACTCGCCAAGTCGATCGAAGGCGAGGCGAACATCGCCTTCGCCTGCATCGCCGAAGTACTGCGTGAGCCGATCTTCCAAGTCCACGTCGCGGAAGACGAGCTCGCCATTGACACGACGATCGCCGACCTGGAAGAAGCCTGGAAAGCGCCGCTGCGCTGGTAACGCTTTTCCAAATTGAACCGCGGAGACGCTGAGACGCAGAGGATTTAACCGCGAAATACGCGAAATAACGCGAAAGCTTGTAGGGCGGGCCGTGCGCGCGTCGGGTGTCAATTCTTGATTAGAGCGTGCTGAAGGCGAATCGTTTTGTTTCCTAGCGTAAGGCCCGCCGCGCGACGAAGTGGCGGGCCTTACCGGTTCTATTTACGGGGAATCCAAAGCATGCGGCGCGTTGAGAGCATCACAACGCCTCATTCGCGCACGGCCCGCCCTACGGTTCGACGTTCGTCCATTCGTCGTTCGACCTTCGTCATTCAGATTTGATTCGACATTCAGATTTCGACCTTCGAAATTCCCCACCTACCGTTGCGGCTTCGCGAAGTGCCGTTCGCCCCGGATGCCTTCGTCGATCCAGGCTTCCACCGTGGCGGCCGGAATGAGTTCCACGTGGCCGTCGGCGTAGAGGTAGTTCGCCGACGTGTGTTGATGCCGGTCGAGCTGGATGTCGCCGTAGACCTTGTCGCGCGAAAGGTTGCGGTGAATGCTGTGTTCCGAGAACCAGTCGCCGGCGTGGATATGGTCGTTGATGAATTTCAAGTCGCGCTGATCGGAGCCTTCGAAGACGACGATGGTGCGCGACGAGGCTTTGAGCTTCCAGAGGTTCAATACCGCTTCAGGCACCTGCTTCAGGCAGATGTAGTCATTCAGCACATAGCTGGTGGACTTGTTCGCGACGCGCCGGGGGCCGATGGGATCTTCTGGACAGATTCGCATCTCGTCGACGTTTTCCATGTACGGTCCGAGGGAATAGACCCACGAGGCCGTCGGCGGATCGGCATGGGCCGTGAGCGGCGCGCGGCCGCCATGGTTGTTGGCGTACATCTGCATCGCCAGGCCGACTTGCTTCAAGTTCGATTTGCAGGCCGCGGCGCGCGCGGCGGCGCGGCTGATCTGCAACGCCGGCAGCAACAGCGCGATCAGGATGCCGATGACCGCGATCACCACCAGTAACTCGACGAGCGTGAATCCGCGCTTTTGCATAGGAACCGCCTTTCGGCGAACGCGTCGCGGCGCAAAATTGCACCGCGACGCCTCGAATAAGTAACCGTCCACTATTGCCGCACTCGCACGCGCCGACGCAGCGTGACAAGGGCGACGCAACCTGCGAGGCCCAACGCCATCGCGCTCGGCTCCGGCACCGCCGCGGCGATCGCTGCTACGCCCGCGTCGAACTTCGAGGGATCGACGCCGTTGTTGGCGATCGCCCAAAACGTCTCCGACGTTTCGTAACTCGGCCCGGAAAGTTGAAACCCAACTGCATAGAGCCCAACCGGCGCGTCGAGCGGCAGCGCCAACGTGACGGAGCTGTGTCCCCCTTCCAGCCCTGAGTACGCCGAGAGCGCGCCACCGGCGACGAGCTCATCGTCCGACTGCACGACGATGTTGAATCCGGAACGGGAGATCGCGATGTCCTTCGGCGATGGCAGCACGTCGCCGCCATCCCAGTACGCCAAAGCCGATGGATGCGCGGCGGAGCCCGCTGCGTTCACCGAGAGCACCGTACCCGCGGGGATATTACCGCCGAACACAGGATGAAACGCGGCCACAGCGGCCAGCGCGACGGGCGCGGCGGCTGGCGAGGGCGCAAAGGTCCCTTCTGGCGCGTTGAAGTGGACCAACTCCGACGCGAACAACTGGTTGGCGGGGTTAACATCCACCGCCATCGGAATACCATGCGCGGCCGCCGTTTGCACAACGCAAGCGACCAGCACGAACAAGCAAGAACAGAAAGCAATACGCATTGTGAATTGAACCTCGTCAAAGATGAATCGTCATGGGAAATGGTTCATCGCGCATGGCGAACGTTGACGCCGTACGACGAACCGTGAATGTTGTGCGTGCGCAGAAAACCGGCGCGATCGACAACCAGCAGTACACGAAACGTGACGATTAGCCGACGCGAGGAGGGGGCGAAGGCGGCGCCGGCAAGAGAGTGTCGGCGGAATGCGAGCTCAACGGGCAGACGGCAATCTCGACGATCGAGATGGTTAACTCAATGACCGGCGGCGGTAGCGCACCAACCGTGTGCTGCCAAAGATGTCCCACGCCACGGCAAGCGAGCGAGTCCTGGATCACGACTTCTGAGTAGGAATTGCGTTCCAAATCACCTGGCGAAGGCTCTGTTGCTGGGGCTGTGCAACCTTTGTCGCTGCAGCAGGAGCGCTTCGTGACTGCGATCTGCGACGTCTCCGCCTCGACCATCGCCAGGAGTTCCGGCGGCGGCACGTCGCCGTGGGATCGCGCGAACGCCAGACGCTCGGCCGCGGTGTGGCAGCAGCAACGGCGATAGCACTGCTCAGCATTCTGGCAGCCGCAACGGCTGTACATGCAGAGAAACGGCCGCGATAGATCCTTCCCGCCGGCCAGCGGCAATGGCAACCCGATGGCAATCGTCACATACCACATCGCCGCAAACCACCCGACGGTGGCTCGGAACGAACGCCGCGCGCGGAACGCGAAGTGGCGGGCTAGCATGGGGAAGGCGGCAAATTCGGTAGGACTCGCAGAATCGGCCTGGATTGTAGATCGCCGCCGACGGGCGAGCAACCGGTGGGAATACCTAGACAGTCCGGAACCATTCTCGACTGTGGGAGGCGTCTCCGACGCCGATGCGAACGACGCGAGCATTGAGGTTCGGGGTGCTTCTCGCGAAAAGCGCCAGCTCCATCGGCGTCGGAGACGCCTCCCACAGTCGTTCGAGCTGCTCATGCTGGTGCAATGTTACAGCCGTTCGCAAATCGCCCGCAGCACCGCTTCGTCGCTCGGGTAATCCGTGTCGGCCAGCGCCCGTAGCGGGACAGGGACATTGTCCATGCGATAAATCGTTCCGGCCGCATGCAGGCCGTAGACTGCGGTCGTGAAGCAGACCTCGGGCGATACGACCTGATCCGCGCCGGGGTAGTCCAGCAGGATCGTCGGGATGCTTTGCAAATGCTCCAGCGCCGCGCGCGAAAAATAGCGCAAGGTTTCCGCGCCGATCAACAGGCAGGCGTCGACTTCCCCGCGATCCAACAAATCGCCAGCGCTGAATTCACCTGGGTTGTAACGTGGCGAGCCGCGCGACAAATCGACGGCGAACGGATACCCGGTTTGCCAGGTGAGGACGTTGTCCGCGCCGGAGACATCACCTTGCAACCGCATCCGCCGCGCGAAGAACCGGGCGTGCGCGTTCATCTCCGCGACCAGTTGCAGCAGCGCCCCGACGTTGACGTTGCCCGCCGTGGGCAGCGCATCGTCGCTCCACATCCGCGTTTCCACCAAACCGAGACCGAAAAAGACAACACCGGTCCGGCAGCCGCGCATTAATACGGAAAGTTGTTGCAGTTCCGGCGGCAGGTCGCTGCCGGACCCGGTGCGCAACGCTTCGCGCAACATCGCGATGGCCTCGAAGTCGCGGCCTCGTTCGAGCGGAATGACCAGGTCGGCGGCAGCGCCCTGGGGATCTAAACGCCACTCGTGTACCTGGTCCGCCGGGCCGACGAGCACGATCGTTCGATCGCTTCGTCCGCCTTCGCGATAGCGTCCCGGCGGGAAGACCGAATAGCGTTCCGCGTGACGCGGGTGCGACGCGCCCGGATGGCATCCCCAGAAGATCACCAGATCGGCCCGATTGCGCACTTCGCCGAGCGTGCAGGTCGATTCGCCGAATTCCTGGATCGCCATGATCGACGGCCCGTGGCACATCGAGGCCGTGGTATCGATCACCGCGCCGGCACGTTCGGCCAATTCGACCGCGGCCCGCTGTCCGGCCGTGGCGCTCCGGGAAAGTCCGTAAATAAGCGGGTAGTCGGCGCGGCGGAGAATCTCGGCGGCCCGAGCGACGCCTGCCGCGAAGCCGGCCGGCTGGCCAATCAACGCCACGGCCGGCCGATCCGTACGGCCGCGATCGTGGAACCAAGCTTCGGCCAGTGAACACTGCGGGAAAATAGCTTGTAGCTCGTCTCCCGCGAAATGCAGCGTCAAATCGTCACAAACGCACCCGCAACCGGGGCAGGCGACGTTCGTTTCGTAGCGGTCGACAGTCACTCAAAAACCAGAAATCAGCGAGGCGGAAGAAACTGCATCCGGCAGGAAATCATAGTTCCCAGCGACCCAATTGCGTACCGAGGCGCGGCGCGATCGCAGACGGAAAACCTGCGCCAATTCCGTGAAAATGCGCGCATTGCTTCAGGAAAACAGTGATTGTAGATGGCAATAAACTTTTCAACGGCCACTGAATTCCATGATTCCTCCGGCATTCACTTTTCGGACCGGCGCGCGCGGATTACACTGAATTGGTAGGACCTCATCGCTAGCGCCACGGCGACGGTCGAAAGCGGCAGGCGGCCGCGGTTTTTGCCTCATTTCCGGCCAAATTCGAGCCTTTTTCTGATGCGCCGCAGTAGTCCGCGCAACGGACACATCAAGACCTTCGCCTTCGCCCCCGGCGCCCAATTGGCCGAGAAATACGAGATCGTCTCGTTGCTCGGCCGCGGTTGGGAGGGGGAGGTGTACAAGCTGCGCGAATCGCGAACCGGCATCGAGCACGCGGCCAAGTTTTTCTTCCCGCATCGCAATCTCCAGGACCGCGCCGCCCGGTTTTACGCCAAAAAACTGCATAAGCTCCGGCACTGCCCGATCCTGATCCAATACCACACCCAGGAGCGGATTCCCTTTGAGGGGCAGGCGATTACCTGCCTGGTCAGCGAGTACGTGGAAGGCGAGCTGCTCAGCCAGTTTTTGGAGCGCCAGCCGGGGGAGCGGATCGGGGCGTTCCAGGGCTTGCACCTGCTACACGCCCTGGCGGCCGGCATGGAGCGGATCCACCATTTGCACGAATACCACGGCGACCTGCACTCCAAGAACGTGATCATCCGCCGGGTAGGCATTTCGTTCGACTTGAAGTTGTTGGACATGTTCCATTGGGGCTCGCCCAAGCCAGAGAACATGCACGACGACGTGTGCGATTTAATACGCCTCTTTTACGACGCCTTAGGCGGCCAAAAGCATTACGCGCGGCAACCGGCCGAGGTCAAAGCGATCTGCTGCGGCCTGAAGCGATCGATCATCCTGAAAAAATTCCGCACCGCCGGCCAATTGCGGTCGTATCTGGAAACGATGCGCTGGGAATAACGGCCTTTAGTTCTCGGGCGCCGGCCTCGGTTTCACAAACGCGCCGCGGGCGTGAGCCAAGGCATCCACCGCTTCGTTCAAGTGCCCCGACTTGAATTGGCAGTGGCTGAGCACCATCCAGACGTGGCGATCGGCTGGCGTGGGAAATTGCTCCGCGGCCGCGGTGAGCGGCGCTACCGCTTCATCAAAGCGCTGTTCGAAGCGAAATGCCTGCCCGCGCAGGTACAAGACCGGCGCAGCCAACGGGCCTTCAGTGGGCAATGGTTCCAGCACTTCCAACGCTCGCGCCGTCAACCCGAGTTCGAGATAGCCCGAGGCTTCCACCACGCGGCGGGCGATTTGAATGGGATGCAGTTTTCCCTTCACGCGATTTAGACTCCGAATACGGCCACTTCAAGGTTCCGCAATGACCGAATGCAACTAGTGCGCCAATCGGCACATGGCGATTGGACCTTGCCTCCGCGTCGTAGAGCGAAGTCATGCCCAATTCTATGTTTAACGCCGTCAAGTCATTCTCAATGACGCCGTGCAAAGCAGGCGTAGAGTCGTTACGCCCAACCCGAGTAGTCTGCCAAGTTGGCGTTTGCGGCGACTCAGATGCGCGGATGGATCGCCAGGCGACGATCGAGCTATTCCGCCTTCGGCGCAGGCGTGACATGCCCCGGCAACGCTTTGATGCGACCGAGAATGTCGCTCTTCACGGCCTGATAACGGGCGTCGGCTGGCGAGCCGAACTCGGTGACGAAGCGACTCGTATCGAGTCCCTCAGGCAGCCCGTCGCTGGCGGGCGCATAGTCGGCAAGTTTCAGCGTCTTGGCGAATTCGCCAAGTAACTTCGGGTCTGCAGCTAGCTTGCGAGCGAATTCGACACCGGCCAGGTCGGCGCTCAGATCGGCGAAACTGAAGCCGCTGCCGCCTTGTGCGTCTTTCAATTCTTTCAGCACGCCGGCGGATTCGGCCAATTTTGGCGAGAGAGCCATGCTCAGTCCGGCGCTGATCGTGAAATGCAGCAGCAGGTCTTCACGGCCATGCAGCGTGGGATTACCAATGACTTCCAAGCGATGGCGGCGCTCGTCCGCGGTTTCGATGGAGGAAAGTGCGGCGGCGGCCAGCGGATTTCCGCGCACCTGTTCGGAGCGATCGAGCGCGACGGCCAAGCCGATCAAACAACCCTTCGCGGCGTTGGCTGGCGAGAGCTTCACCGCCGCGGCCGCGGCTTGCCGATAATACGCGTCGGCCAGTTCGTCGCCGACCAAGCGTTGCGCTCCGTCCGTGGCAGCTTCCGGCAACTGCGCGTTGCGCTCCGCGTACTTGGTGATCGACGCCAGCACGCGTCGCGCCGCTGGCACGTACGGCGGCGGCGTTGGCTTGGGCTCTTCCGTCACTGGGCCGACCATAGCCAATAGCCGGCTGGCGGCGTCGTCCTTGGGGAGGGCCTTGTCGATTTCCCAGTACACGGCCGCCAGCAACTGCCGCGTGCGCAGATCGAGTTGGCGGAGCGAGCGGACTTCGTGACGGCCCATCTCGCTGGTAATCAAGTTCATCGCCAGCGTGTTCAGCGGATCGAACGCGATCTGGAACTTCACGCTGTTGGCCTGTTTGTCGGCCAAGATCGGCCGCATTACCGTGGTGTTCTCGGGGCTATGTGCCGCACCGAAGAAGTGGCCCAATTCGTGAACCAGCAACTCTAGCCGTTCGGCGGGCGCCACGCGCTTGTTCCATTCGCGCAACAATGCATGGCGGCAAAATGGACCGCGCACGCCGCCCAGATTGGTCCGCCCCTGCACCGGTTGAAACTGACTCGTGAAACCGATCGCGATCCGCGCCGGCGCGGGATCGACCTTCGCTTCGAACTCGTTCAGCGCCAGGTCGAAGTCGTTCACCGCGTCATTGGTATCCCAGGTCTCGACGGCCACGACTTCGAGGCGTGCGAAGCAATGCTGTTCGAGGATCTTCGAACAGTCGGCAATGCGCTGGCGGAGGTCTTTCTCCCAGATCTCACGATGCAACGGCTGATCGTCATCGACGAGGATCTTGACGGTGAGTACGACCGGTTGCGCCGGCTTGTCGGCGACCTTTGAGTCCGCCAGTTCCGCCGGACGGCGGCGCAGCCCAATCTCATGCAGCTCCACCTTCTTGTTGTCCGGCGTGTCCGCGAAGAAGTAGGCCGAGTTGGGTAGAATCTCGTACTGCTGGCCCTTGTCGCCGGGCGGATAGTTCACGATCAGCGGACCATCGATCCGCACCGGCACGAGATCGAGCGGCGCTAGACGTAACTCGTGCGGCTTGCCTCCCTGTGCGGCCACGGTAAATCGCACCGGCTTTGCCGCGCGATTGGCGATCACCACGATGTCCGCGCGCAGCACCGAGCCAGCCAGCGAGACTAGCAGGATCGCAAGCAACGGGATTTGAGAGAGACTACGCACGGCGGTTCCGCTTGCTTTTATCGGTGACACGCCTGAGCGTGCTCTACACTAGCCCTTCGTATAGAGCGAAGCGCCCTCTTCCAATCGGGAACCAGCGGCGTCGGTGATCGCAAATTTCTTGGGTCCCCACATCGCCACGCCCGCGTGCGAGCCGTCTTTGGCGATCAGGTAAAACTGCAAATCAAACGTCGGCCGTCCCTCGGCGTCGCGCAGGCGCGGGACGGTGTGCTGGGCCACGCGGCGCAGAATCTCCAGTCCGGCTTCCTTGGGCGGCATCCCGGAACGCATTAACTCTACGGCGGCCATGCTGCTCAGATTCTGCAGGTTGGCTTCGCCGCGTCCGGTGCTGCCGCAGGAGCCGATTTCATTGTCGCAATACAGCCCGGCGCCAATGATCGGCGAATCCCCCACACGCCCGGCCAGCTTGAAAGCCAAGCCGCTGGTGCTGGTCACACAGGAAACATCCCCGTTGGCGTTCATCCCGGCGCAATGGATCGTCCCCGTCGGGCGGCCGAAAAAGCTCTTCACCGCGGGATCGAGTTCGTCGTCCGGCGGCGGCAACCAGTCGTCGTCCGGTCCGCGCGTCTGCCGCCAGTAAAGCCAGATCTTGCGGGATTCCTCGGTGAGCAGATTCTCCTCGGGAAAACCTTGCGCGCGGGCGAACTGCAGCGCCCCTTCGCCAACGAGCAGCACGTGGTCGGTCTGCTTGAGCACCAGCCGCGCGACTTGCGCCGGGTTCTTCACGTTGCGGAGCGAAGCCACGGCGCCGCATTGATGCGTCGGGCCGTGCATCACCGCGGCGTCGAGTTCGACGACGCCATCTTCATTCGGCAAGCCGCCGTAGCCGACTGAGTTGTCCTTGGGATCGTCCTCGACGATCGTCACGCCCGCGACGCAGGCGTCGAGCGGATCGGCGCCGGCGACGATCATCTCGTAGGCTTTCTTCGTGGCCTCCAGCCCATTGCCGGATGAAATGACTTTGACCGGAAACTGGCCTTGGGCAGGCAAAGGACGCGGCGATTGCTGAGCCAGCGCCTCAGGGACGGCGGAAAGCGTCAAAGCTGCGGCCCCCAAACTAGTCCCGGCCAAAAACCCACGGCGCGAAGCGCGCCCTGCTGCATCCGACATGGCTGTGGTCTCCCGAGTGCGTGTGAGACCAGCGTAATCGGAGGCGGACTCGCTGGCCAGGGGAGTCGTGCGTCTGGTCGACACGAATGAAAAAATGCCGTGATTCGTGTTCGCCTCCATGCTATCGAAGTAGAATGACGACTTGGCACGCAGGGGCCAAAATCATCGCGCGGATTGTAACCTGACCTTGCTAGTGCAGCCTCGTTTCAAGCATCGGTGAACATCATGATATACGCATCTCGCGTCACAGTCGTCTTCGCCGCCGTGTTGACGATGTCGATCGGCGTTAGTCGCGGTGCGGTGATTGACGTCGACACAGTAATCGGCCCCGACTATCCGTTTCAACAGGAGACCATCACAGTCGTCGATGGAATCCAGCCGCCCACAGAAGTGACAATCTTGGACGGCGTGCTTCTGGGAACGCCTTCGGGGCCCAGTGTAGACATTGCGCTCGAACTACTTGGCGTCAGTCGAGCTGCGATGCAAGGCGGCATTATCCAGGGAAGCACCGAATCTGTGGCAGTCCGTGACCATGCGTCATTTCATATGGTCGGAGGCGAGATCATTTTTCGTCCGATCGTAGCCCACGACAACAGCCGTGTCGTTATCGACGCTGGCCAGTGGGAGAATATTCAGTCCTTCGACTCCAGTCGCGTACAGATCAACGGCGGCGGTCCACTCGGCCATATTTATTCTCTGAAAACCTTCGGCGACTCCCACGCGGTCATCAACGATTCCGGCCTGGACGCTTTGGCCGACGACACGAGTTCGATCGTCGTCAACTTCGGCAGGTTTGAGTCGTTCAGGTCGCTGGGCAACTCCGAAGTGTTGATCAAGGGCGGCGGCTACACCACCGGCATCCGCGCGCTGGAGGCAAGCGTCGTGCATATCCGCGGACTCGACGATGATCTGTTCAGCGAACCTTTACGCATCGAGAATTCCGCCGTCGTTCATGTCTATGGGACGGGCCTACACTTCGACGTCGTCCCCGATCCCGACATTCAGATCAACGTCGTCCGCGGCACTTGGGCTGACGGCAGCGAAGCGCTGTTCCGCTACCGCCTCTTCGACCAAGGCCAAATCATCCTCCACGAAGTCCCGGAACCAACCGCCGCCGCCCTCTTGGCCCTCGGCGCGGCTAGCATGCTCGTCTGGCGGCGCGCTCACTTCGCCGCGCTAACTCGCTCGGCGGCCAAGCATAGGTAAACCACCTCAAAAAACGCACTTCCATGGAAACCGCACCTTATTGGTTTCCCCCTCCTTTTCTCCCTCCCGCCGTAGGTCAGGCTTTCCAGCCTGACGAGATCAACTGCTCTTTCTACATAGGATGTGAGCGTCAGGCTGGAAAGCCTGACCTACGGCGAAACGGCAATACCAACCCGCAGCGCCAGCGTGGGGCCGAGGACGACGATCCGTCCAATGTAGCGCGCTGCGACTCTCCGATTACCGTCCGCCGCGCTCCGCCAGCAGCCGATAGAGTTTCCGCCCCGTCGTATTCAACGGCAGCTCAGCGATCTCTTCCAGTGTGAACCAACGCTGCTCGTGCGACGCTGGCCCGCAATGTTCTCGCGACGTGATGTGTGCCGCATGACAATCCAGTTCGATGCGATAACGCGTCACCGTATGGCGCCAGCTTGCCAACTGCTCGCCGATTGCAATGGGTGCGCCCAAGTCCCCGGAAATGGCATTCAATAAGGTAGCGGAAGTAACGGGCTGCCCATCTTCCAGCTCGAACCGCGGGAAATCCCACAAGCCTGCCCAACGGTCGCCGTCGCGGCCTTTGCGCAGCAAGAATTGATTCCGTCGCACGACGGCCAAGAGCAGATGCCGCACCCGCGTGGCGCGCGGCTTCGATTTCGCCCGCGGGATCTGGTCCTGCAACCCTGCAGCGCGCGTCGGACACAGCGCCGCCAAGGGGCATTCCGCGCAAAGCGGTCCGCGCGGCAGACAGACCTGGCTGCCGAGTTCCATGAGGGCCTGGTTGATTTCGCCCGCGCCGCGCCGCGGCAATAAGGCCTCGGCCGCGCCCCAGAGCAGCGTCTGCCCCGCGCGACTTGTCGGATCGCCGCCGAATCGCCATAGCCGGCTATAGAGCCGGACCGTATTCGCCTCCAATATGGGCGCCGGCACGTCGAAGGCGATCGAAAGAATGGCGCCGGCCGTATAGCGCCCGATGCCTGGCAGGTCGATCACCGCCTCAAACGCAATTGGAAAGCGGCCGCCATGCTGCTCGACAACGTGCTTCGCCGCGCTGTGTAGCTGCCGGGCGCGCCGATAATAGCCGAGCCCTTCCCAGAGCCGGAGCACCTGTTCCTCCGGCGCGGCGGCGAGCGCCGTGATCGTCGGCAACGCGGCAAGGAAACGCTCGAAATAGGGGATTACCGTCGCCACTTGCGTCTGCTGCAGCATGATTTCGCTGAGCCAGACGTGGTACGGATCGCGCGTGCGCCGCCAGGGCAAATCGCGGGCGTGGGCCCGATACCAGCGCAGCAACCGGCTGCGGGCCGAGCGCAGCCAGGTCGCGTCGTGGTCCGTCGCTGCAGTTTGGGTCACCGGGATGCGTCCATTCTTTCCTGTCACCGCTTGCCAGCCATCGCTCGTCGAAGCCACAATCATGCAAGGAGATCCGCGCCACGACAACCACGGCCCGGCCCCATCCATCACTGGCGGCAGCACACGTAGCCAGCGGCCACGCAAACTGTCGCCCGGGATATTTCTGTTGAATCCTCGCAAACGCGGCCGTCCCCCTCGACGCAAATCAGGTAGCCAGGCCAACCCGGCCTCGCCGAGCACACCCAGCGCGCTAAAGCTCGCGCGCCGCGGCGAAGGTAACCCGCCCGTCTGGGAGCTGACGCATCCGCGCTGTGCGCGCGAACGGTCCGAAGATATCGAGGAAGTCCGCGCGATGCTCGAGGCTGGCGAGTTCGATATCGCCCGGGACGAGTTGCGGTGGCTCCTCGACGGCTGTACCGATTTCGTGGACGCCCATCACCTGCTCGGCGAGATCGCCTTCGCCGAGGGGGACTTTTCCCTGGCACGTGGCCATTTTGGCTACGTGCATCGAATTTGCACGGCGGCATTTCCGGGCGACAAACTCAGCGGCACGTTGCCCGCCGCGCTGCCGGGCAACCGCGTGTTTTTCGAGTCCGGGAAGGCCCTCGCCTACTGCTTGCACGAACTGAAGCTCACCGCGCAGGCGTTGCAACTATTAGATGAATTGCGCCGCCTCGACCCCGGCGACCCGCTGGAACTCGCCGCTCGGTGGCAAACCTGGTCGAACGAAGTGCAGCAGATTCGTCTGCTCTAGCGCTCCGTCCAACCCAAGTTGTGGGCACATGCTCCCCATCGTCTCCTTTCGCTCCGCGAAAGGAACGGCCCTTTCGCGGAGCGAAAGGAGACGATGCCGCGACGGCCATCGCACCTTAGCCGGTGGCCGAAATTATTATTGCATATCTATTGCAATAGCGCGGACGCTCAGCTAATTTAATGCAATTGACTTGCATTAAATGTGGCGATTGCACATGCACTCTTTGGGCGAATCACATCCGCCGAACCACTCGCCGCGTCGCTGCGGATTCACGCTCGTCGAACTGCTGGTCGTGATCGCCGTCATCGGCGTGTTGATCGCGCTGTTGTTACCGGCCTTGCAAATGGCCCGCGCCGCGGCACGCTCCGCATCCTGCGCCAATAACCTCAAACAACTCGGCCTGGGCATCCTGATGTATTGCGACAACCATGCTGGCGCGATGCCGCTCGTGAACCATAACGTCGATCTCGACGCCCAAGTGAGCTGGGTCTATTCGCTCGCACCTTATGTCGGCCATGTGGACGATTTGCGCATTTGCCCCGACGAACCCAAGCCGGCCGAGCGCCTCGCCGCCAAGTCGACGAGCTATGTCTTCAACGGCTATCTCACAGTTCAGGTCCCCGGCGCCGTCCGCAATCTGAACAAGCTGCGTTCCACGCACCAGACGATTCTGCTGTTCGAAGGCTCGGACCATCGCACGACGTCCGCGCAGAACGAGCACACGCATTCCTACGACTGGTTCCGGCCGCTGAACATACGCAACGGCAAAACCTGGCCGTTGATCACCAGCGAGATTCAGCCCGACCGGCACTGGAGCTCCTCTCGCGAAGACCACACCGCCGGCTCGGCCAACTACTTGTACGCCGACGGCCACGTAGCTTCACTCGACGCCGCCACGCTCAAAGGCTGGGCCGATACCGGACACGATTTTGCCAAACCTGCCCGCTAACATCTGCTGGAGACTTCACTCATGAGAACTCTGATTCGTGGAACTCGCGCATTGCTCCTCGCCGTACTTGCCATGCAAAGCGTAGTTCAATG
The DNA here is from genome assembly GCA_034440135.1 of Planctomycetia bacterium. NCBI lineage: Bacteria > Pseudomonadati > Planctomycetota > Planctomycetia > Planctomycetia bacterium. The sequence goes on along the minus strand of JAWXBP010000446.1, from coordinate 9,119 downwards.
CGCCTCGTCGCAACACTTGGGAGACGTCGAAATTGCGCTCGTGGGCAATCGCCTCACGACGTTCGACGAGGACGGCGAAGCCCGCGTTTATATCAACGAGTTCGACAACCTCGGCGGCCAGCTCTTCACTGACGAACCCGGCTTTGAATCGCACACGGGCGAACTGCCGGGCGGCACGCCGATCGCCTTCCACGTGACGCAGTCGCTCTGGTACTGGGATGGCGCTGAATTGCTCGCTCCGCCAAACGGTGCTTCGATCGAAATCTCGCTCGGGCAAATTAGCTCGTTGCTTGTGACCGCCGAGAGCGGCGCCCAAGCCGGCTTCACGATCGCGACGACGAGCGTTTTAGGCGAGATGCACACGCACTTGAACTACACGCTCGCGCCGACGGGCGCTGCGTTCGGGGTCTATGGCGTGGTGCTGCAACTGACGTCTCCTCAACTCGAGGCATCGCCGCCGTTCTTGCTCGCCTTCAACCATGGGCTGAACGATCCGGACCAGATTCTCGACGGCGCGGATGCGATTGCCGAGGCGTCGCAAATCTTCGACGCACCGGTGTTGCTCGGCGACACCGACGCGGATGGCGACGTCGACGTCACCGATCTTAACAACGTCCGCAATCAGTTCGGCGGCGCGGGCAATCCAATTCTAGGCGACACCTACCCGTTCGATCAGTCAGTCAACATTACCGACTTGAACAACGTGCGCAACAACTTCGGCGCGGGGCAGCCACCCGCCGCGGTTCCCGAACCTGCCTCGCACCTGCTCGTCGTTTCCGCAATGCTTTTTGCCGGACTGGCTGCCGTGCGAACGCGCGGCAGGCGAGTTACCCGCGGCCCGGACCTCGTCGTCCGCGTGGATTGATGGTCCATGGCAGCTCGCTTTCGCCGAATTGCGTGAACAACGCGTCGACTTCGATTGCCCGTTGTCGCACGGCGGCGATGTTCCCGGAAGCTCGAGACATCTCACTTGGCGCCGAAGTCGGCTCGCGAAGGTCGTCGGCGATTCGCGTGGCCCGGGAGTTCGCCGGCGCGATGAGTGCAGCGCCGCTCGCGCCGAAGTTGTTGCGCACCGCGTTCAGATCTTCGATGCCCACGCTGCCGTCGCCGTTGGCGTCGCCGAGTACGTTGGGACCGTCTTCGCCGAAATGATTTCGGACGTTGTTGAGATCCGTGACGTCCACATCGCCATCGCCGTCGGTGTCGCCAGGCTGAACGGGCGACAAGAACAACGATTCAAGATGGACCTTCCAAAGTTCATGCCCATGATTGCCGTCGTCGGCGGAGAAGTACAGGACATTGCCGACGGCGGTGAGATAATCTGGCTCAGAGCTATTTGGGCCTGGGTTCAGGTCGGCCACCATCATGGTGCCGGCTTCCGTGCCGTCGCTCATCCAGAGTTCGTATTCGCTATCGCCGTCGTTGGCCACGAAGAACGCGGTTTCGTTCACCACGATCAGAGTCTCACCGTAGTAGTTGCCGGGATGCGTGTACGGCGGCAACATCTTGATGGGCACGGTTCCCTCGGGCGTGCCATCGCTTTTCCAAAGCGCTTCTTCGCCCTCGTCGCCGACATTGGCAATGAAGAATAGCGTTCCGCCGACGTTGGTCAGGAATGCGCCGTAGCTGGAGTAGTTGACCTCGATTTCCTTGACCAGCACGGTGCCCTCCTCCGTGCCGTCAGTCTTCCAGAGGTCAAACAGGCTGGCTTCGCCACTATCGGCGATGAAAAAGAGCGTGCCGTCGACATCGATCAGGTTGTACGGCTCGGAACCGTAGCGCCCCGGGAAAATGTCTTTGACAGGTTTCGTGCCTGCGAGCGAACCGTCGCTCATCCAGAGTTCTTCGCCGTTTTCTTCGTCGTAGGCGCTGAAGAACAACTTGCCCCCTGCGGCCGTCAAGTATCTCGGGTAAGAGCCGCCCTCGCCGGGCACGATGTCTTTCACGCGAATCGTCCCGGCGGACGTGCCGTTGCTCATCCACACTTCACGGCCAGCAGCCTCGGTTTCCGCCGTGAAGTACAAGACGTTCCCTACAGCGGTCAGGTCGTATGGATAGGAGTCGTAGCTGCCGGGCACGATATCCTTCACGCGGACGGTGCCTGCGGCCGTGCCGTCGCTCTTCCAGAGTTCGCGTCCGCTGACGCCGTCGTCGGCGGTAAAGAACAGCGTGTCGCCGACTGCCACCAGATCTTGCGGTTGCGAGCCGTATTCTCCCGGATGGATGTCTTTCACCAGCACAGTGCCGGCTGCCGTGCCATCGGATTTCCAAAGTTCGTCGCCGGTCTCAAAGTTTCCCGACACGAAGTACAGCGTGCCGCCCACGCTGGCGGTATAGCAGTAGCAGCCGAATTGATTGATGAACATGTCCGTGAGGCGCGTGGTTCCGGCTGCCGTGCCGTCACTCTTCCACAGCGCATCCCCGGCTCCGTCATCGGCCACGAAGTACAACGTGCCGTTGACGTCAGTGAGGTAACTGGGATACGAATCGTGCGTGCCAGGTTGGATGGTTTTGATCAGTTCGACGCCACCGGGATCGCCGTCGCTGGACCGTAGTTCCAATCCGCCTGCCGCGCCGCGGGTCATGAACAACGCCTTGCCGTCCAGGTCGGCGGGCCCCGTCAACGGCTCGAGGCCTGACGCCGACACCGTGCCCGCGTCGGTGCCGTCGCTGGTCCAAAGTTCGCGAGCCCCTGCGCCATAGCCGGCGATAAAGAACAGCTTTCCACCAATATTGGTCAGTTTGTAAGGGTGCGAACCTGGACCTTCCGCTGGGGAATCTTGCACCTTGGTCGTTCCCTCGGCGGTTCCATCAGTCTTCCAGAGATCCGCGCCGCCGGCATTGTCGGTATTGGTGAAGTACATCACGTCATCGACGACCACGCGATCATAGATATAGGAAGCGTCGAACAGCGACTCGGTCCCCGCTTCTGTGCCGTCAGTTCGATAGAGATGCGGCAGTCCCGCGTCGTCTGAGGCAGTGAAGAAAAGTTGTCCTTGGAAGGACGTGAGATTGTTTGGATAGGAGTCGTTGGGGAACGCTTCGAAGTGGCCGATGTAGCAGTATCCCCAATAATCGAAGCCATCACACACGTACCCTTGATGGGTTCCCGGAGCAAGGTCCTTGACGAGGTACGTGCCGGCCTCGGTGCCGTCACTCGTCCACAGTTCTCTGCCCGCGGCGGACGTGCCAGAAAAGTACAATTGGCCGTCGACGTTGGTCAACTTGTTGGCCGGGAGGCTGGCGACGACCGGAATGGTGCCTGCGGCGGAGCCATCCGACTTCCAGAGTGCATTCTGCGCGGTGAAATACAGCGTGCCGTCAACATTCGTCAATTCCTGCGGGTAGATCGGGTCCATGAACGGATCAATATCTTCCACGGGCGTTGTGCCTGCGTCGCTGCCGTCACTCTTCCACAACGCCCTGCCGCCGAATTCGCGAATGGCCGAGAAAAACAGCGTGCCATTCACGTTCGTCAAGTTCGTGGGATGAGACCCACTGCTGAAGGGCAGGATGTCCTTGACTTGGTGAGTCCCCGCGGGCGTCCCGTCGCTCGTCCAAAGTTCCACGTCGCCGTAACCACTGTCGGCGGTGAAGAACAAATTTCCGCCGACGTCGGTCAGCTGCGCGGGTGAGGAGCCGTCGGCGCCGGGCCGGACGTCCTTGAGTAACGTCGTCCCGGCGGTCGTACCGTCGGTACGCCAGAGTTCGCGGCCATGCTCCGCGCTGTCGGCGACAAAATAGCCAGTATTGCCAATCGCCAGCAACTCACCCGGTCCGCCAACCACGGGCTGCGTGTTGATGTCGGCGACCAATTCCGGCGTGAGGGCCAGCAGCTTGCGCGTTTCGAGCGCTTCAAAGCTCAATCGCGGTTGTGATTTGGCCCGTCGCCCGCGTCGTCCCGCTTGGCTGCGGAAGTTCATCCGCGGGAAACCGGGCTTGGGCACGTCAAACAAATCATTGAACCGCATGAGAAGTCCCTTAATGTCTGGCTACGCGATGGATGAGGGGTTTCGGGCGGCGGGCGCAGAGTCGCGGCCAGGCGATGTCGAACGACTTTACCGGGCGCTTGCGTTCTAATTGCGCCGGTGACGCAGAGCGAGACAGAAAAACCGGTCAGCGCGAAAGAAAGACTCGGGCGGGGCACTGTGCACCCCCCCGGTAGCGCCGTCACAGGGAATCGTTGGCCGACGATTCGCGTCGCGTGGCTTCCTGCTTCTGCCCGCGGATCAACTCCCGGGCTTCTTGCAGAAGCGCAGCGTACAACACCGGATCACCCCATTCCATCCAGTCCGGTTTCGTGAGCGAGACGTCATCCCCGCCGCCCAATTTGGGGTCGTTGTGGCGGTGATTGGCCGCGTCAATCCATCGTTCCGCCTCGGCGAGGCAGCGTTCCGCGTCGTGTACATGTCCCAATCGGCTATGGGCCATTGCCAGGAAGCACCAGTCCCAGGCGCGTGGAACGTGGATTTTCGCTGCTGCGTCGAAACACTCGACGCATGCTTCGTACTTGCCGACACGGTAGAGCGCGGAGCCGCGCGCCCAGGCGCCCCAATGCCACAATACGTCCGATGTCCGTGAAAACTCCAACAGCTGGGACATGTCATCCAGCGAATCGGCGCTCAACGCGCAGGACCGCAGTAATTCACCCGCGGTACGCGGCTCGTTGTTCCGTTCGAATTGCCGAACCATCGCGGCGCAGACTCGCCGATAAGCGTCTCGGTCTCCGGCAGCGAAGTGGGCGGTGGCCACGAATCGCCACATCGTGGGATCTTCCGGGGCGAGGGCGCTGGCTTGCGCGAATTCGGTCGCGGCCAGCCGCCAGTCCCGCCGACCGACGGCGCTATAGCCGGCGCTGCGATGGAACTCAAGTCGTACCTCTGCATCTTCAGGCAAAAGCTTAAGCGCTTTGGCATATTCCATGTCGGCGGTAAAGTTTTTTCTCAGGCTGGCAAAGGCCCGAGCGCGCATGACTTGCAGCCTGGGATCCATGGGCCGTTGCTCGCCATGGATCAGCGCCCAAGCTTCCCGGCAACTGATCTGGAACTCCAACCAATCCCACCAGGCAATCGGCCAATCGGCTGACGCACCTTGGTTATGAACCCAGTGGCGTCTCCAGTTCGTGCGTTCTGCATCGTAGCGAATCTGTATCCAGAGTTCATGCGACTCAATCGCCTTGTCCAGCGTCTGCTTGGCCACCTCGATCTGGCCGACCCGGTGTTGGGCCATGGCCAGGATCGGCAGACTCAGCGCCCGAACTGACCAATCAGGATCGCCCGTCAGAGAATCCGTTAGGGATTCCACCGCCGGCTGGTATTGACCATCGCGATATAGAGCCGCTCCTAGTACGTAACCTCGAAACCACCCCCCCGGATCGGCGGTTTTCGCTTCGCGCGCCAGTTGAACGAGGGGCCTGAAGTCCGCGGGCGGATTGCTCGAAAGTACGCACGTACGTGCCAATTCACCGGCCAAATTGATGTCCAGCGTACGGTGGAAACGCTCCTGCATTCTCTGGCGAGTGCGGTCGTAGCCGGGTAAATCGCCCAAATACAAGAGCAGCAAGGCCTGCCGATACCAGCGCATCGTTGCGTCCGGCTCCTGAATCGCCATCGCCTTGCCGAAGTCCGCGCTCGCCAGATCCCATAATCCCAAGCTCGCGTAGAGATCCCCGCGGGCCACCCAGACCGACACGTGTTCGCCATGCAATTCGATGGCCTTCGAAAACGCGTCGTGAGCGTCATCCCATCGTTCTTGAGTCGTGAACCAGTTGCCGCGGTCGAGCAACGCGTTCGCAGCGGTGAGTCGTTCCAGGCCCTGTCGAATTTCGCCAGCGCGATCTTCGGCCAGTTTTTGCGCCTGTTCGAAGCGGTCCCGCTCCGCCTTCGTGCGGGCTTGCTCCGCGCGAATCAGATAATTGCTCATGGCCAGCGTGATAAATCCCAGCGTGAATGCCAACAGCACTCCCGCTGCGGCCAGCGAAGCCGCCTTGTTCCGCGACACAAACTTGCGCAGGCGATACCAGGTCGAAGGGGGGCAGGCCTGCACCGGCTCGTCGCGCAAATAGCGCTGCACGTCCAGGACCAGTCCCACCGCCGTTTCGTAGCGCCGCCGCCGGTCCTTTTCCAGGCATTTCATCACAATCCAGTCGAGCTCGCTGCGAAAGGCAGCCGATTGCCGGCGAAGGTCTTCCGCGCGACCTTCGGCGCCTGAGGACTTCGCGCTCGCTCGCATCGCCAGGCGCGCCGAGGGACGCGGCGGCTCTTCTTCGCGAATGATGCGGCGCACTTCGTCGATGCCGACCGTGCGGAAGCGCTCGCGATCAAATGGCGTGAGTCCGGTCAGCAATTCATACAGCAGTACGCCGAGGCTATAAATATCCGAACGCGTATCGACGTCCAGCCCGCTCAGTTCCGCCTGCTCGGGACTCATGTAGAGCGGCGTCCCGACGACTTGGGCGAAGTGGGTGAACAACGTCCGTTCCGTGAGCGGCGAATCGATGGCCTTGGCCACGCCAAAGTCGATCACGATGGGCGTCGGCGCGCCGTCCATCAATGTGACTAGGACGTTGGACGGCTTGAGATCGCGGTGAATGATGCCCTTCAAATGGGCATGCTGCACCGCGCGGCAGACTTGCGCGAACAGCTCCAGCCGCTCGCGCGGCGGCATTTGGTTCACGTCGCAGTATTCGGTGATGGCCACGCCACGGACCAATTCCATCACGAAATACGGCCGTCCCGATTCCGTTTCGCCGGCATCGAGCACCTTGGCGATGTGCGGATGATCCATCATCGCCAACGCTTGCCGCTCCGCCGCAAAACGGGCGACCACCTGCTTGGTATCCATGCCGGGCTTGAGCACCTTGAGCGCGACTTTGCGCCGCACCGGCTTCGATTGTTCCGCCATGAACACGACTCCGAACGCTCCCTCGCCGATTTGCTCCAGCAGCTTGTAAGCGCCGATTTGCATGCCCGGGCGTTCGACGAGTCGTGGTCCGGCCGCCGGCTCCACGCGCTCCATGAGGGCGATCGTAGGAAACAACTCCAAGATCCGTCCGGCGAAGTCGGGATAGCGGCGGGCGTATTCGTCGGCCGTGGGACGTTCGCCGCGACGCAAGCGTGACGCATACTCGTCCGCCAGTTCCGCCAGCCGATCGGTGAATGTCGCGTCGTCGTTTATAGCGCAAACGCCGCGAGTCCGCCGGGCAACGACTCCAAGATCTTCCGCAGCCGTTCGAGCGCCCTTAGATAGCGCATCGAGGCGGCGCGCTCCTCGATGCCCAGCACCTTGGCAGTCTCGCGACTGGTCAGTTGTTCGAAGTGTCGTAGGGCCAAGGCTTCGCGATCAAGCGGGTCAAGTTGATCCAATGCCTCCTGCAAGCGAGTCTTGCACTCGTCGCGCATGGCGGCCTCACTGGCTCGCGTCCCAAACCCGACGATCTGAGCCGCCAATGCGGACGCAGTGTCATCCGCCAGTTGGCGTTGAAACAGGGACACCTCTCTGCTCGCGTTGCGCATCTGCGTACCTAAATGCCCGCGATGCAATTCCAGCAACTTGTTCGACGCGATGCCCCGCAACCACAGATACAACGACGAGTCGTCCGTCGGCACGAAGGCCTGGCGGTGCTGGCAAGCCTCGAAAAACACGTCCTGCACGACGTCCGCCGGATCGACCCGCCCGCGGAGTCGCGAGTCGAGGCGAAAGGCCACGAGCCGTCGGAGCCGCTCCTCATGCTGGCGCAGCAGCTCGCCCCACGCCGTCTGATCAAGAGCGGCGTCCACCGCGTCAAATTCCGCCGGAGGTTCGTGCGGCATGTAGAATGAAAACTCGGCTTGTTAGCCTAATTGCGCTCGGTCGCAGAAGCGAGACAGCGCAGTACCGGCAATTCTTCACGTTGTGGCGTCCGATTGCCACTGTTTACCGGTCGACTGCGAGCGGATTTGGCGAGTTTGTGGAGAGTTCACCTAATCCTCAATAGAGCTAGCAGCTTCAGCGCCTGGAGCGCGACCGACACTGCTCCAGTCACTCCACAAGCTCCACACCAACAACAACCCCGACGCCAGCCCATACGCCGTTGCGACGCGCAGGGGCGACAGCGTATGGGCGTAGTTCGGCAACTCGCTCGGCAGATTCCACGGCAGCGCCAGCGGGCTATCTGGAAACGGCGAGTGAATCACGCCGAACAGACTTGCCACCGCGGCGCAGGCCATGAAGGCCGCGGCGACGCGGAGCTTGCCGTCGATCATCGCTGCAAGTGACGCGGCCCACAACAAACTTGTCACGATGAACCCCGCGGCCAGCACGCGGAGCGTTTGAATTTGCAACGCGAGCGTGGGCGAGAGATCGTCGAGCGACTTGCCTGACTCCGCCAGCACGTTGCCGACGAAGATCATCGCCAGCGAGGCCATCGCCGGCAGGCAACAGAGCGCGACTGCCGGGTAATGGCGATCCGGCGTAGCGTGGAAACTCTGCGCAGTGATCTCCAAGCCGACGAAGATCAGGATCGGAAAGATCGCGGCCGGCGGGATCCAGGCGAAGAGATAACCGAAATATCCTATCACGCCGGCGCTGCCGACGAACAGCGCGGTCGCCAGCGTGTAACCGGCGCGGCCGCCCATCGCTTTGTACGCGGGATGGCCGATGTACGGCGTGGTCTGCACGACGCCGCCGCAGATCGCCGCGACGATCGCGGCCACAGCCTCGATGCCGATCACCGTGCCAGTGTGGTATTCATCGCCAACCGCCTTGGCGCTCTCCGTGCAATCGATCCCGCCGACGACCGTTGCCAGAGCGAACGGAATCACGATTGGCAGGTAGCGAAAACTGTCATCCATTGTGCCCCACCACTCGAAGCGAAACGCGGTCAGCCATTCCGTCGGCCAGAGCCCGACGCTGGGGTCGAACGGCGTCGAACTCGGTTCGATCCAGCCGGAAGCCAACAGCAAATAGTGAATGCCGCCGCCGACCAGCAGCGCCGCCAAGGCGCCCGGCAGTTTGAACGGGAACTTCTGCCGCGCGACCATCGTACAAAGAAGCACCGCCAGGGACGGCAGCACTACTAGCGGTTCGTGCCAGTTTTCCAGCAGCGGGATGAAGGCGATCAGCACGAGCGCGATCGCCGC
>JAWXBP010000445.1 GCA_034440135.1 Planctomycetia bacterium | reverse complement strand
CTTGCGGTGGCCATTTGAAGGCAGATCGCCTAGCCGACGTCCCTTTGGCACTTCCAGCGCAATCCAATACTCGACAAGACTTTCGTGCCTTTCGTGTTTTTCGTGGTTCCTTCCGGATGCCCGGAAAAAGTTGTGTAGATGCCAATGGTCTCCCGACCGTGCCACAACAATGAAACGTCGCAGCACAGGGAGACCGCCCTACCGGACCGTCGTCATGTACTGTAAAAACTGAGCTTCAATCAGCTTAAAGTTGCTGCCAAAGACTTTCGTAAAATCTTCCAGCCGCTGCTCCGGTGTGTAATCGGCGAAGATCGGCCGCGCAGCCATCGATTGCAAGTACTTCGAGTACTGTTGCGGACGGGTTTCCACGAGCCAATAGGTTAACGCCCAGGCTTCCGCATACGCGCGAGAGGCTTCCGATTGAAACAGACGATCATTGGTGACTAATTCGGCAATGGTCCCCGGCTGGCGGCTCGCCACGAGGGATCGAAAATCGTCGAAGCGGCCGCGATTGACTCGCGACGGTTGACTGGAATTCGACCGCGAGTCATACACGCCGGGCGCTTCAAACAATGTGCCGAGTCCCTCGACCACCCAACGCGGCGCCGCGCCAAAGCGGCGATGAATGCCGGTGTTGTACGCCGTCTGGTGCGTCGCTTCGTGAATGATCGTCTCAGCGTTCATTTTCCAATCCTGGCGATTGGACTTGCCGCCGCCGATATCGAACATCGAGATCCGGTTGGTCATCGGAGAATAGTAACCCAGCACCGAGGCGTCGATATTGGCCCCTTCCGCGCGTGCCTGGCGCAGAAACTCGTCCTGATTCCGATATACCACCGCCACGAGCGGAAACTGCGGTTCCGCCAATCGAAATCCGCGCACCGAGAAATAATGGGCGCAGGAACGGTAGAGATCCTCAAACCGCTGGCTCCATTGCGCGCTCTGCCCCGGCGGATGCGCGACGAGGTAGTGCCCCGTGGAGCTGATCTCGAAATCTTTTCCTAAATCCCGTGTCAGCACCGCGCGCAGTTCGGAACTGGAGTAACCGCGAAAGCGATCGCCCAGCTTGCGGTAGTTCTTCGCTTCGCCGGGATGAAACGTCATCAGCCTGCCGTCGCGCTCCAGGAAAACCACCTCGGATTGTGACCACTCGAGGGCCGTTCCCTCGGCGCGCCGGCCATCCAGTTCCAACGTGAACAGCGAGCCTTTGGCGCCCAAGCCAGCCGCTTCGGCGCGAGGAACGGTCGCCAGCACTAAGATCGTCGCCAGAATCGCGAATCGCATCGGGACGCTCACGGAATGGGCCGCCGCTGCAAGGATCGGCGCTTGAATGGGCCGCGGACACCTGAAAGCCTACTGCGCCGGCGATCACCGTTCCGGCCGCCAGCGGGACGAACGCGGCGGCGCGTGGCGGCCCCGCGAAACTGGTGTTACAATTCTGTCGAATACAACGGCGGCGCCGCGTGTTTCGCGTCGCGGCGGCGCGAACTTGCGGAGGCTCGCCCATGTGGAAAGCAGTGCTGGTCGTGGCTTGTCTGATGTTTCAGGCCGAGGCGGAACCGGCCACGGCCCCCGCGCCGGCGCCAGAGACGGCTGCGCCAGCGCCGGACACGGCTGCGCAAGTCAAGCAACAGGTCACGCAACTCGACGCCCGCGAAAAAACGGCGCGCGAATCCGCCGAACAAGCCCTGCTGGATATTGGCCCCGCCGCGCTCGATCACCTGCCGGAAGCCACGGCGCGGATGTCGGCCGAAGTGAAGCAGCGCTTGGCTCGCGTCCGCGGCAAACTGGAAAAAGCGCTGGCCGATTCCCACAAGGAAGCCACGCACATCACGTTGACGGGCGAAATGACCTTGGCGGACGCGGTCAAATCCATCGAATCGCAATCCGGGAACAAAGTCTACTTGAGCCTGTCGGACGACGACTCTACAGCGGACGACAAGCTGACCTTCGACATCAAAGACGAGTCCTTCTGGCAAGCGCTCGATCACCTGCTTGACCAGGCGCAACTCACCGTCAACGCCTATGGAGATCAACAGGGCCTCGGCCTCGTGCGGCGAGGTGAAATGGCCGCGCCGCGCACCGGGCTGGCCATTTACGCCCAGGCGTTTCGCATCGCCCCGTTGGATATCAGTGCCACGCGAGATTTCTCCTCTGGCGTCGGCAACACGCTTCAACTGCAACTCGAAGCCGCCTGGGAACCGCGGCTGGCGCCAATTGTTATGTCGCTGCCGATGGATAGTTTCGCCGCTACGGACGATCAGGGAAACGCCCTCAGCGTGCAAGGCGGCGAGCAAGAATACGAAATCCCCGTCGGCCCAGGGCAATCGACGGTCACCTTGCCGCTCACGTTCGACCTGCCGGCGCGCTCCGCGGGCAAACTAGCGGCGCTCGAAGGAAAACTCCGGGCGCTATTGCCCGGCCGCCAGGAAACCTTCAGCTTCGCCAAAATCGACAAAGCCAAAAAAACCTCGCAGACGAAGGCCGGCGTGACGGTCACCATTGACGAAGTCTGGAAAAACAACGACGCCTGGGAAGTCCGCGTGCTGACGCGCTTCGAAGACGCGGCCGGCTCGCTGCAATCGCACTTGAATTGGGTCTTCAACAACGAAGCCAAGCTCCTCGCGCCCAACGGCGAAGAGATCCCCTACGACAGCCTGGAAACCACGAGCGAAGACGAAAACGAAATCGGCATGGCCTACATCTTCGCCCGCGAACAAGGTCTCGCAGACCACACGTTCGTCTACCGCACCCCCACCTCGGTAACGGAAGTGGAACTGAACTTCGAAATCAAAGACCTGGAACTCCCGTAACGCCGCCCCTCACGACCCCGACGCACACTAGCCCGTAGCGCCAGCGAGGGAGAGGAGTTGACGTGTAAATCACAACGGCCAGCAGCCCTCAACAACGCTACCACTTCCACCTCGTCGCATCGCCCGCGCAGCAACTCTAATGATGGATCGCCCGCCCCGACGTTCGTCGCTCGCCATTCTGCTGGCGGTGTTCTTGCTCGCGCAACCTTTGTCGGCGCAAGAACCCGCCGCGCCGACGATCGTCAAGTTTCCACCTACGAAGACGGTCGCCACGATCGACGGCGAACCGGTCGCCATGGCCGAGGTCCAAACGGTTCTCCAGGCGATCTACCAGAACCAGGAATCGCGCAAGACTCCGCCCCCCGCGGTCGCGCAAGCTCTGGAGACCGCCATCGATCAGCGCCTGGTGCGGCGCTACATTCTCACGGCCACGGAAGGCGCGAAGGACGAGCAAATCCAAGAAGCGATCCAACGCCTCGAAACGAACCTCGCTCAGCAAAAGTCCTCGCTCGAACAGTTCAAGCAGCAGCAAAACCTGGATGACGAAGGTTTGAAAGCGCAGATCAATTGGCAACTCAGTTGGGCCAAGTATCTCGCTCAATCGTTGACCGACGCCTCGCTCGAAGCCTGCTTTGCGCGCCACCGCCGAGATCTGGACGGCTCACAACTTCGCGTCAGTCACGTCCTGCTCCGCGTCGACCAACCCAAATTGCTCGAGGCCCTACAACCAACGCTCGCCGAAGCCAAACAGATTCGGCAAGACATCCTCGACAAGAAACTCACCTTCGCTGATGCGGCCAAGAAATTCTCGGAAGGGCCCAGCCGGCGCGTCGGCGGCGACTTGGGATGGATCGGCCGCAACGGACCGATGATGCCAGCCTTCAATGACGCCGCCTTCGCACTGGAAAAAGACCAGGTCAGCGAGCCGATCATCACGCCCTTCGGCGTCCACCTGATCCAGATGACCGAAGAAAAGCCCGGCGACAAGCAATGGAGCGACGTCCAGGAACAGCTCAAGCAGATCGTCGCCAAGGAAATCGTCGAAGAGATCGCCAAGCAACAACGGGCCAACATCAAGATCGAGTACGTCGACGATTTTCCGCATTTCCTGCCCGGCACGAAGGACTTAGCGCCCTGGGAAGGGGCCGAGCCGATCTCCAGCAGTGGCGCCGCGAAATAGGCTGAGCGACTTGTCGCGCGAGTAGCCCTTGGTTTACACTGGTTTGCGTCCCACCGCACGCCCAGCGCCGCGCCGAGCGCCAGGCCAAGCGACCCCCCTCCCCAACCTGCGAGGCGCATCATGAGGCCGGACCTCTCCCGTCGCGAGCTACTGCGCATCGGCGGCGTCAGCGTGTTGGGTTCGTTGCTACCACGGCAAGCGGCACTGGCCGAACAAACCGCCGCACCGCGCGCGGAGCATTGCATCTTCATGCTCTTGCAAGGCGGCCCGAGCCACCTCGACCTCTGGGATCCCAAGCCTGACGCTCCGGTGGAAGTCCGCGGCCCGTTTCAATCGATTAGCACGAACGTCGCCGGCATTCAATTCACCGAGATGGTCCCGCGCGCCGCGCGCATCGCCGAGCACTTGCTGGTCGTGCGGTCGATGGAGCATCGCTTCACGAACCACATCGCCGGCACGTATGTCACGCTGACCGGATCAAACGATCAACCCGATCAGGATCGCGAAGCCAAGGGCGATGATTTCCCCGGTCCCGGCGCCGTGCTGAACTATCTGCAGCGCGAACCCTCGCCGGTGCCGTTGAGCGTCTCGCTGCCGACCTGGCTCAGCATCCCTGGACCCTCGAATCGCATGCCGGGCCAGTACTCCGGCTTCCTGGGCCCGGTGCATGATCCGTTTCTGATCGCCGGCGAGCCGCAGAAAAAAGAATTCCGACCGCTTTCGTTGACCTTGCCCGAAGGCTTCGCCGCGGAACGGATGTCGGCGCGTTGGTCGCTGCTGGGACAAATGGACGACGCCGCGCGCCGCTTGGAACGGTCGCAACTCACGACGCACGATCGCCTCCGCCAAAGCGCCTACGAATTGATCATCGACCCGCGCGTCCGCGAAGCGGTCGATCTATCGCTCGAGCCCGAGGCCACGCGCGAACGCTACGGCCACACCAAGATCGGCCAATCGCTGTTGCTGGCGCGGCGTCTGATCGAAGCCGGCGTGAAACTCGTCGCTTACAACGCCTTCAACCAGGAATGGGATACGCACGGCGGCCTGAAAGGACGTTACGAAGACCTTATGCCGCGCACCGACCAGGCCTTCGCGGCCTTGATCTCCGATCTGGCCGACCGCGGCATGCTGGAAAAAACGCTCGTCGTCAATACCGGCGAATTCGGCCGCACGCCCATCATCAACAAAGACGCCGGACGCGATCATTGGCCAAATGCTTACACGACCGTCCTCGCCGGCGGCGGCCTCCAAGGCGGCCAGGTCTACGGCGCCAGCGACAAAAAAGGCGCCTTCGTCGCCGACCTCCCGGTACATCCTTGCGACGTCCTCGCCACGCTCTACCACCAACTCGGCATCCCCTCCGACCTGGAACTCCACGACACCTTCAGCCGCCCGCATACCTTATCCCGCGGAAAAGTCATGCGCGAATGGCTGAGGGCGTGAGTGATGAGTGATGAGTGATGAATTGAAAACTGAAAACTGAAAACTGAAAACTTTGACACAACTCGGCAAACTCACGCGCCGCGAATTCCGCTCACGGATGCAGTCCGGCGAACTACAAGCGTGCATCATTCCGCTAGGCGCAATCGAGCAGCATCTTGAACACCTCGCGATGGAGCACGATTGGCGGAGCGTGACGCTCGTCGCCGAACACGTGGCGGAACGGCTCGCGCCGCGCGTGATCGTCGCGTCCGGCGTGATGGCCGGCGTTAGCGAGCACCACATGCGGCACCCCGGTACGCTCAGCCTGCGCCCCGGCACGCTTCTGGCCGTCGTGAGCGACCTGATCGACAGCATGGTCCGCGCCGGCTTTAAGCACGTCCTGGTCCTCAACGGCCACGGCGGCAACATCGCCCCCTGCCAAGGCGTCTGGGATCAATTTCAACGTCTGGCCGGCGTCAACGTGCAGTTCCTTTCGTACTGGGACGTCCTCCACGAACAGGATGCCCAAGACCTGCTGCGCGGCGGCCACAAACTCCCCAGCGACCTGCCCGGCCACGCGCAAGAATTCGAAACCTCGACCGCACTAGCCGCCTTTCCGGAAAACGTCCGCACCGACATGTGGACCGATCAATCGGACCAGAAACCGTCCCTGGCCACAGCCGCCACCGGCGCAGCCTTCCTGCAACGCATCGAGGATCGCGTTACGGCGTACTTGGAAGAAATGTTGGCCGGAAATCGCGTCGCGCCAACGCCGGACTATTTTCCCTAAGGCGGGACTTGCCATGACTAGCCCGTAGCGCCAGCGAGGGAGAGTTGACGTCGGTGAACATCTAAACGAATACGCCACGCGGACCGCTACACTTGCGATCGAATGCGATTTTTGCGGATCGGAACGTCGGCCCGGCGTTCACGTCGATCGATCCCCGATGTCCCCTCTCCCTCGCTGGCGCTGCGGGCTAGTATCGGTAGTGGGCGCGCATCCTGTAAATTTGATGCGACGATAATCGCATCACGACCCAGCATCACATCTCCTCGTGGAACAACTTCGCGGCATCCTGCGCCAAGTCTGGGGGTTCGAAAGTTTTCGACCTCTTCAGGCCGAATCCATGCGCAGCGTCGTCGAGGGCCGCGATAGCGTCGTCGTGCTGCCGACCGGTGGCGGAAAATCGCTCTGCTTTCAGGCCCCAGCGTTGGCGATGGACGGCGTCGCCGTGGTGTTGTCGCCGCTGATCTCGCTGATGAAGGACCAGATCGACGCCCTCCGCGATAACGGCGTCGCCGCCGCCAGCGTGAATAGCGCGATGTCCGCCGGCGAACGTCAGCAGGTCGCCAACGACGTCCGCGCCGGCCGCTTGAAGCTGCTCTATATGTCGCCCGAGCGGCTGATGAACGAGCGGACGCTCGATTTTCTCCACGACCAGCGCGTCTCGTTCTTCGCCATCGACGAGGCGCATTGCATCAGCGACTGGGGCCATGATTTCCGGCCTGAGTATCGCATGCTCCGCGCGCTCAAGGAGCAATTCCCCGAAGTCGGCGTCCACGCCTACACCGCCACCGCCACACCGCGGGTGCGCGAGGACATCGCCCGGGAATTGCATCTGCGCGATCCGGAAATACTCGTCGGCTCGTTCGACCGGCCGAACTTGAACTATCGCGTCGTGCGCCGCAAGGACGTGTTCAGCCAACTGCGCGACGTCGTCGAGCGCTTTCCGGACGACTCCGGCATCGTCTACTGCATCCGCCGCGCGGATGTCGACGAACTTTGCGCACGCTTGTGCGCGGCCGGCTACGCGGCGCTGCCCTATCACGCGGGTTTGGGGGACGACGACCGCCGCCGCAACCAAGACGGCTTCATCAACGATCGCGCGCGCATCATCGTCGCCACCGTCGCCTTCGGCATGGGCATCGACAAATCCAACGTCCGCTACGTGATTCACGCCGCGTCGCCGAAAAGTCTGGAAGCCTATCAGCAGGAAAGCGGCCGCGCCGGGCGCGACGGCCTGGAGGCCGAGTGCTGGTTGTTCTGGTCGCCGCAAGACTTCCTCACCTGGCGCAAGATTCAGCAGGACCTGCCGCCGGACGCCTATCAGGTTGCGATGGAAGTTCTGCAAGGGATCGATCGCTATTGCTCGGCGCTCGAGTGCCGGCACCGGCTGCTAGTCCGCCATTTCGGACAAGACCTGGAGGCAAAAAACTGCGGCGCCTGCGACGTCTGTCTCGGCGGCGTGGAATTGATCGAGGATCGCCTGATCATCGCGCAGAAAATCTTGTCCTGCGTGCTGCGATTAAAGGAATCGTTCGGCGCGGAATACACGTCGCAAGTTTTGATCGGGGACACGGACGAAAAAATCGCCACGCGCGGCCACGATCGCCTGAGCACCTACGGGCTCCTGCGCGAACATGACAAGCGGCATATTCGCGAGTGGATCGACCAGCTTCAGGGACAAGGTTTTCTGGTCCGCGCCGGCGAATACAACGTATTGCAGGTCACGCAGCCGGGCTGGCAAGTGTTGCGCGGCGAGACCCTGCCGATGTTGGCGAAGCCGCATGTCCGTGAACGCAAATCGCGAAAGACCGCGCGCACTTCGAGTAGCTCCTCCACGGACGCCGGGCGGATCGATCTCGGCTCCTGGGAAGGCGTCGATCGCGAACTGTTCGACGCGCTCCGCAAACTCCGCCGTCAAAAAGCCGACGAAAAAGGCCTCCCGCCGTTCATCGTCTTCGGCGACGCCACGCTCCGCGACATGGCGCGCCGCCGGCCGTCGACGCTGCCGGCCATGCGCCACGTCCATGGCGTCGGTGACAAGAAGCTTGCCGATTACGGCACGGAATTCGTCGCCGCGATCGTAGAGCATTGCGAACGCACCGGCGTCGCCTTGGATGCGAATGTCGAGTTCGTCGAAGCTGTCGAGCCGGAGCCGGAGGAAGCGCCCGCGCCGAAACAACTTTCGCCCATCAAGGCCACGGCCTTCGCGATGTTCGCCATGGGGAAATCGTTGGAAGCAGTGCAGCAAGCTACCGGCCGCGCGCTATCGACCACCGCGCAATATCTCTTTGAATTCATCGAAGATCACCGTATCAGCGACGCCAGCCCCTGGCTCGACACGGAAACGTTTCGACGCATCAGCCTCGCGGGTCTCAAGGTCGGCACCGAACGCCTCAAGCCAATCTTCGACGAACTCGGCGGCGACGTCAGCTACGACCAGATTCGCATCGCGATCGGATGTTTGCGAAACGTGCCGAGCGACGAATAGCCGCCGTTCAACGATCCGTCTACTCGCCAAACACTTTCGGCCCGTCGGTCGCATAACCGCCCGTGCCGCCCTGATAGCGAGTCCCGTGCCACCAGTTGAGCCACACGCGGCGCGGATAGAGCACGCCGACGTAGTCGCGGCCCCAAGTTCCTTCCTCCAACGTCCGCGGCTGTCCCCAACGAAACGCCGCCCCGCCGCCGACATAGCCATGGTCATACGCCGGCGTGTTCGTCGGTTGCGCCCCACGCCGCAATTCCCACGGCTTCCCGGCGCGAACATAGTCATCCTCAATCTTCTCGGCGCGCGGCTTCTGATTCCACGGCTTCTGCGCGAAGCACAGCGACGATGCCGCCGTCAACAAAAAAAGGAGGGCCGCAATGAATGGAAGTCGCATCAAAAGAACCTGCCTGTAGCCAAGGTCCGTCGGACCGTTGCACTGAACATCTTTGTCCGGGCGCCCGGAGACAACCACGAAAGTCACGAAAGGCACGAACAATTCTTCGATCAGGGAATGGGCTGCAAGAACCAACGGACGGCCAGCTCAGCAGTTCGCGATGAACTAATCAAATTGGCGCTACGAGACGCCCCACTCTTTCGTGTCTTTCGTGCTTTTCGTGGTTCCTTCTGAGATGTGTAATAACGTGTCGCGGCGTATCTTTACGCCTCTGGATTGCGCAAAAACTTCTGATACGGCAACCGCACGCCGCGGACCAGCACTTGATCGGCGCGGAATACGCTCGTCGGCGGTCCATAGCCGAATGCGCCGAACGCCGTTACCGTGTCGTCTTGATCGACGCCGTCGCCGCTGACGCCGAAGCCGCCTACTAGCGTCGACCCGCTATAGAGCGGCGCACTGCCCGGGAAGAACACGACGCCGTTCTGGTTGGCAATGTTCGACGGATCGTGGAAATTGCGTCCTGGTGTGAACGCGTCGAAGCCCAACGCCGTGGTGAACGCGGTGTTCGCCGGCGGCGCGGCCTGATTGACGTTCTCCGCAGTCAACGGATTTACGCCCGGCGTCAGCAGCGTCGAGAACGGCCCGGCGGTAGTGCCATCCACGCCGGACGGGAATCGCGGTTCCGCCAGGAACCGGAACGTGCGATTCGTCATCGCGGTCCCGCGCGGCACGTCGGGGATCCCGTCCCCGTTGCCGTCCACGCGATCGATGTCGAGGATCGCCAATGGATCGGAATAGTACGAAACATTGCGGGCCTTGGCGACCGCCACGTCAATCGAAAAATACGTCGCGTCGGGCATCCGGAACAGCCCCAGCACATTGCCATCCGTATCCGTGACCGACAGCACCATCTTCGTGCGACTGCCCAGCGGTAAACGAATCGCCGCGCGCACGCGCAGTGCTTCATCGACTGCGTTATCGATGATTCCTTGCACGTCGGCCGCTGAGAGATTACCGCCGGCGCGCGGCAACACTAACCATCCTTGCGGCACCGCTTGGCCAGCGATCGCCAGATCGCCGCCGGCGTTAACCTGCTGGTCCGCCCCGCTCGCACTGCTGCCCGCGCCGAGCGTGCGTCCGAATGCGACGAGTTGCTCCAAGCCTTGCGGATTCGGCCCCACGGTTTCGAGCGTGATGCCGACCAGATCGATCCGCCCGAAGGGCAAGTCGATGCTCGGAATCGCCGCGATGCCGTCGAGCGTATCCACGCGCACGCCCGCTTTGCGACTACCGCCGATCGCCGAAAGTGCAATGAACTCCGCTTCCAATACTCGCGGCGCATTGGTCCGCTGGGCCTCGGTCTGCCCGACGCCGGGAATAAAGTTCTGTTCGTGCGTGGCGTATCCATCCACGCCGGGAAAGAACACGCCGATGCCGCCGACGAGCGTGTCGCCGAAAGCGTCCGCGTCGGCGGAATCGCGGAAAATCGGAATCCCGCCCGGCAACGTGGCGATGCCCCGGCTTTGCGCTTCGGGCATCAGTCCTGTGACGAATCCATACGACTCCGGCGCGAAGATACCTTGCCCTGTCGGGATGAAGGCGGGATCGACATTGAAGCGCGAGGCGAGATTGATATCGTCCGCGGTTCCCTTGATGCCGTCCGGCCCCGGATGCACGAGGCTATCACGATTCGTGTGTTCGATGCCGAACAAATCGACCGGCGGCGTGTGCTGAATCTCCGGCGGAAAATGACCGCCCAGTCCGATCGGCGCGACGAATCCTGGCCCGCGCACCAAAGGGTCGAGGCTATTCGGATTCCCTTCGACCTCGCGTTCGGTGATCGTCGACTGGCTGATAAATCGAATGGTTCTTGATGTTAGCGGCGTGGCGTTACCGGAAGTGGCGTCGCCGTTCGCGAAGAATGCCGCCGTGCGGGCTTTGGCGATGGCGCCATCAATCGCGAAGTACAGCTCGTCGTCGCGACCAGCGAACGTATTCAATACATTTTGCTCAACGCGCACGCCCAGAATGTGCCCCTGGCGATCGACGATGGCGATGACGTAGTCTTCGCTGGCCGTGGCCGCCGCGGCGCGGGCGAGCAACTGCGTGACCTCCGGCGCCGTTAGTTGCGCGGCCGTGATGCTGGCCGTCAGTGGCGCCAGCGCCTCGGGCGCAATGTTGTTGAGCGCCGGCGTCACATAGAACACGCTGTCCGCCGGACCGCTGGTGTTGGTGTTGCGGAGAAAGAACTTATCCGACGCCGGATTATACAGTCCGACTGTTTCCGTGTTGTTGCCGTCCCAGTCCCCGGCGAGCGGCTGCCAATTCGCGGGGCTCGGCCCCAACGAAAACACGGTGTCCGCCGGACCATTGCTCAACGCATTTCGCAAATACACGCGGCCTTGCGCGCCATCGTAGAGCCCCACGCCATCGACATTGTTCCCGTCCCAGTCGCCGGCAATGGGCCGCCAATTCGTCGGCTTAGGCCCGAATTGAAACGTGATATCGGCAGGGCCGGCGCTGAGCGCATTCTTCAGATAGAACTTGCCGTTGGCGGCGTCGTACAAACCGACGGAATCCTGGCCGTTGCCGTCCCAATCGCCGGCGAACGGCTGCCAGTTCGCGCCGCTGGGGCCAAAGCGAAACACCTGGTCCGCAGCGCCCGAGCTGAGGTCGTTCTTGATAAAGAATCGCCCGCTCGCCGGATCGAACAGCGCCAGCGTGTCGTCGCCATCGCCGTCCCAATCGCCCGCCAACGGAATCCAGCTATTACCGTCCGGGCCGTAGCTCCCGGAGATCTGCGCGAACGACGTGGCATTCGCCGTGGCAATGAAAAACTCGCCCGTCGTTTGGTTATAGAGTCCCGCGGTGTCGACGCCGTTCCCCAACCAGTCGCCTGTCACCGCCACGATGCTGGACGCCGCCAGCAAAGCGCGCGCTTCCAGCTTTTCCGGCGCCGGCCGCGGCGCAGTCGTCAGGCGTTTCCGCTGCTTCGCCCAGAGTTTTGACCACATCCTGCGGCCCTCTGCGCATTTTGCGCTGTCTTCCTAGAACTCCAGCAAACTTGGCGAGCTGGATAAACAGTTCTGCTTACATCGTCTTTCTCGGTTGCGAAGACAGGAAAACTCCAGGCGACTCTTACGTTTAAGCAGACTTTGACCGATAGGAGGACTGTGCCGTATGCCGTCACGACGGGGTGGCGTCCTGCGCGCACCAGGAAGCGCAGCCAAGAAGTGAACGCGCGACCGACCAACCATGGCGTTAGTCCACATCGCTCCAATTGGCGATGCGCGTTCGCCTGCGCGCTGTGGTTGACCACGCAGCACGCAGCCACCGCGGCGGAAACCTCGTCACGACGCTGGCTCGACCGCATCTTTGTCACGCAAAACGACAGTTCATCGGAAGCGGAGAACACCGACTCGCTGGAACGGGTCGTCACTGAGCCAACATTGTTGGAAACTCCGGCAGTAATCTCCGTCCCAGTCACGGAGCAACTCGCTGAGTCGCAAAGTGTCGAGCGATTGCCGGTTGTCACGCCGATCTTCGATCCTCAAGTCATTCCAGTCGCGGCCATCGAGGCATTGCCGCCGCCAACCGCATCGATAGCGCCCGGCGGTCCAACTTGGCTGCGCGCGCCGGACGCCGCGCCGCTGCTTGAACCGATCACGCCCCCCGTCGACGACTTCGAGACCTCGCTGTTCCGCACGCCGAGCGAATTGCCCCCAGGCTATACCGGGCCGTCCGGCGTGTTGCCGAGCGAGTACCAACAATCAAGCCATTTCGTCCCGGTCGAAGACCGCTGGCGCGCCGGGTTCATGCCTTGGGATCGCTACGGCCGCGGGCATCCGCTCGGCGACGACTATCCGTACAAGGAAGGAAACTGGTGGGATCCGTACAACCAAAACGTGATGAAGGGAGACTACCCGCTCTGGGGTCAACACACCTTCATGAACATCACGGCAGCCAGCCTCACCCTGCTGGAACGCCGCCAGGTGCCGACCGCGACGACGCCGTTCGAGAGCACGCACGATCCGTTTCAGGAAGAATTCTTCGGCAACCCGAACCAGTTCTTCTTCCAGCAGTACACGCGTCTCTCGGTCAGCGTGTTCCATGGCGACGCCTCGTTCAAGCCGATGGACTGGCAAGTCAAGCTGACGCCGGTCTTCAACGCCAACTATCTCGATGCCAATGAACTCGCGGTCACCGACCCCGACGTCCGCAACGGGCGCTTCCGCGGCCGCGACGATTGGGCGCTCGAGGAATGGTTCGTCGAAACCAAACTTGCCGACCTGAGCCCGAACTATGACTTCATGTCGGTTCGCGCCGGCTCGCAGCCATTCGTCAGCGACTTCCGCGGCTTCGTCTTCTCCGATATCAACCGCGGCGTGCGCTTGTTCGGCACGCGTCTGTCGAACCGCGACCAGTTCAACCTGATCTGGTTCGATGAAACCGAAAAAGACACCAATAGCCAGCTCAACACCTTTGACGACCGGCATCAAAACGTCGTCATCGCCAACTACTATCGCCAGGACTGCATTTGGCCCGGCTACACCACGCAGCTCAGCTTTCACTACAACCGCGACAAGCCGAGCGAGAAGTTCGACGACAACGATTTCCTCGTGCGCCCCGATCCCGCCGGCGTGTACCAAAAACACGAAGTCAGCGCCTATTACCTCGGCTGGGCCGGCAACGGCCATATCAATCGCGTCAACGTCAGCCATGCATTCTATTGGGCGCTCGGGCAAGATTCGATGAATCCCATCGCCGGCCAGAAGCAAGACATCAACGCGCAAATGGCGGCGCTGGAACTCTCCTACGACCGCGATTGGGCCCGCTTCCGCGCGTCCGCGTTTTGGGCGTCTGGCGACAACGACGTCTTTGACGGCGAGGCGGAAGGCTTCGACGCCATCTTCGACAATCCCAACTTTGCCGGCGGCGAGTTCAGCTACTGGAACCGCCAGGCGATCCAACTCTTCGGCGTCAACTTAGTCAATCGGCTCAGTATCGTTCCCAACCTGCGTTCCAGCAAAACGCAGGGACAAGCCAATTTCGTGAATCCCGGCTTGTACCTGTGCAACCTCGGTTTCGACGCCGATCTGACGCCGAAACTGAAGATGATCTCGAACGTGAACTTCCTCTGGTTTCAGGAAACCGAAGTCCTCCAGCAATTTACGTTTCAAGATCACATCGATACGGAAATCGGCACGGACCTGAGCCTCGGGCTCGAATGGCGCCCGCTGTTGAACAACAACATCCTGATCATCGGCGGCGTCTCCGGATTGCTGCCAGGCCCCGGCTTCGAGGATTTGTACAACCCCTTGCGCGGCGATGTCGACGGACTCTTTGCAAGTTTCATGGACATCGCGCTAACCTATTGACCGCCTTCTGTAGCCGGCCTCTGTGAGGCCGGTTGCGTAGTATGCATCACCCAACCAGGCGCTGAAGAGGTCACAGACCTCGGTGCTCTACACATCCCAGAAGGAACCACGAAAAACACGAAAGGCACGAAAATGTGAGCTGACTGGGAAAGCCATGGCGGCCCTTTCCTTGTCAACTGCCGAACCGACGTCCAGTAAGTCCTTGAAGCGCAATTCGATTCTCTCCAAGTCGTTCGTGCTTTTCGTGTCGTTCGTGGTTGCCATCTCCCATGGACGGAAAAGATTCGTAGAACAACAAAGTCACAGACGTCGGCTACAGAAATATGAACGCTCCATCAAGAACGACTCGACTAAGAAACATCGCCTTGTTGGCGACCGTGGCGTCGCTGGCGACCGTCGTCGTCTGGGGACGCGAACCGGTCCAGCGCGATCCGCGCGTTCGCCCGACGACGTTCGAGTCGCGCGACAATGCGCCTGTTAGGTTGCCGGCAGCCCCGCGCGCCACCTATACGCCGGGTCTCGAAGATTGCGAAGCCTATCCCTTGCCGCCGGAGCTACAGGGCATCGATCTCGCCCGGCAAACTCCCGACGAAGCACACGAAAAAAGCTGGGGCTGCATTCAATGTCACGAGAACACGGGCGACCCGCATAGTAAGCGTACCGTCAAGCTCGGCTGCATCGACTGCCACGGCGGCGATCCCATGGCCACGTCGAAAGCAGCCGCGCACGTGCTCCCACTGTTCCCCGACGCCTGGGTCACGTCCGGCAATCCGGTCCGCTCCTACACGCTGCTGAATCACGAGCGCCCGGAATTCGTGCGGTTCGTCAATCCCGGCGACTTGCGAATCGCGCACCTGAGTTGCGGTACGACGAATTGCCATCCCAAGGAAACGCTCGCCACGCGCAAGAGCATGATGACACATGGCGCGATGCTCTGGGGCGCCGCGCTCTACAACAACGGCTCAGTTCCCCACAAATGGCCGCGCTACGGCGAAAGCTACAGCATGAACGGGGTCGCGCAGCGGCTGCAAACCGTCCCTTCGCCGACGCCGGAGGAAACCGCGCGCAAGGGGATCCTCCCATATCTCGATCCGCTGCCGCGCTATGAAATTACGCAGCCTGGCAACGTGCTGCGCATCTTCGAGCGCGGCGGGCGCTTCCGCGCCGAAACCGGCTTGCCCGAGCGGCTCGAAGAACCCGGGCGTCCGCGCGAGCGACTGAGTATCCGTGGCCTGGGCACGGAGAATCGCACCGATCCCGTGTTCATCGGCTTGCAAAAGACGCGGCTGCTCGATCCCACGCTGAATTTTCTCGGCACCAACGACCATCCCGGCGACTATCGCTCCAGCGGTTGCACGGCCTGCCACATGGTCTACGCCAACGATCGCTCGCCCGTCCATTCCGGGCCGTATGCTCGCGCCGGGCACTTAGGCATGAGTTGCAATCCCGATCCGATGATCCCCAAAGGCGAGCGCGGCCATCCCATCGATCACAAGTTCACAACCGGCGTCCCGACCAGCCAGTGTATTACCTGTCATGTGCATCCCGGCACGAACGTGATGAACAGCTACCTTGGCTTCACCTGGTGGGACAATGAAATTGACGGCGAATTGATGTACCCGGCGCGGCAAAAGAACCCCAGCGCCGAGGAACAAGTCCAAGCGTCGATGAACAATCCGGACGAAGCGTCGCTGCGCGGCAACTGGTCTGACCCCGGTTTCCTTGAACGATCGAGCGAATTGAATCCCCAACTACGTCACACGCAGTTCGCCGATTTCCACGGGCACGGCTGGATTTTCCGCGCGGTGTTCAAGAAAGATCGTCGCGGCAATCTCTTGGATCACAAGGAAGAAGTCGTCCCGCCGCACGAGCCGGAGCTCTTGCAAGCGGCGATGGCGCCGCCGACGCGCGTCGAACAGCAATGCGGCAAAGCCCGCGACGGCGTGCCGGTTCATCTGATGGATATCCACCTCGAAAAAGGCATGCACTGCGTCGATTGCCATTTCCACCAGGATGTACATGGCAACACGAAGCTCTACGGCGAGGTCCGCGCCGCGATCGAAATCGCCTGCATCGATTGCCATGGCACGGTCAACGGCCGCGCGAACCTGATCACTTCCGGCCCCGCTGCGCCGGAAGGGGGCACGAATTTGCGCAAATTCCGCACGCCCTCCGGCAAGCCGCGCTTCGAGGATCGCGGCAATGTCATCGTGCAAAACTCGATGGTCGACGAAACACTGTCCTGGGAAATCACCCAGGTCCGCGACACCATCACGCCCGGCAGCAAGGATTTCAACGCTAAAGCGCTCTTGGCGAAGACCGTGCGGTTCGACGCCCAAGGCCAGATGGTCTACGGCGAGCCGAAACCCGGCGAGCATTGTGCGCACGACAACAACTCGATGAACTGCATCGCCTGCCATAGCTCTTGGAACCCGAGTTGCTACGGCTGCCATCTGCCGCAAAAGGCGAATGTCAAGTCGCCGCTCCTGCACGGCGAAGGGGACGTGGCGCGGAACTATGTGTCGTACAACTTCCAAACATTGCGCGACGAAGTCTACATGCTCGCCAAGGACGGCGACGTGACCGGCAACAAGATCGGCCCGGCGCGGTCCAGCTGCGCGGTGCATGTAGGCTCTTACAACGGCAATCGCGAATCGATTTACGTCCAGCAGCAAACCATCTCTGGAGACGGCCTGAGCGGCATCGCCTTCAGCACGAACGTCCCGCACACCGTCCGCGGCGCGGGCGAAACCAAGCTGTGCAACGACTGCCATCTCGATCGCCAGAACAACAATAACGCGATCATGGCGCAGCTCCTCATGCAAGGCACGAACTTCGTCAACTTCATGGGCCGCTATTGTTACGTCGGCGCCGGCGAGCACGGCTTCGAGGCCGTCGTCGTCACCGAACGCGAAGAACCCCAGGCCGTGATCGGCAGCACGTTGCACCGGATGGCCTATCCGGACAATCACCGAGAACACGTCGAGCGTGGCGCGGAATTGGAGCACGCCCACGAGCATCCCGGCAAGGACATCGGCGACACGCTATTGCGCCCGCTCTCGAAGCCGGAAATCCTCGCGCTGCAAATGCGCGGCGAGTTCCTCTACGCGGCCTGCGGCGAAGGAGGCCTGCGCGTATTCGACGTGGCCTTCATCGACCACAAGGCCTTCTCCGAACGGATCACCACCGCGCCGGTTTCGCCGCTAGGACAACGCCTCTATGTCCGCACGCAGTATGCGACGTCGGTCGTCGCGCCGACGACGATCGCCCCCGATCCCACGCGTATCCAACATCCTGAAAATCGGGAAACGCCGATCGCCGGCCACTACGGCAACATCTATGTCACCGACAAATACGAGGGCCTGATCATCGTCGGCGTCGGCACCCTGCTGGACGGCAATCCCACGAACAACTTCCTCCGCCGCGAATCTACCTTCAATCCCGACGGCATTCTCAACGGCGCGCGGAACATCACCATCGCGGGCGAGTACGCCTACATTTGCTGTGATGTCGGCGTCGTCGTGGTTTCGATCGCGGATAGCCAATGCCCCACGGTCGTCGCCGTGCTGGACCAGCAATTCGCCGATCAACCCACGGCCGTGGCGGTGCAGTTCCGTTACGCCTTCGTCACCGATAAGGTTGGCCTGCGCGTGTTCGACGTCACCGACCTCACTCGCCCGATCCCCGTTACCACGCTTCCGCTACCAGAAGCCAAGAACATCTACGTGGCACGGACGTATGCCTACATCTCCGGCGGCGAGCACGGACTGATCATCGTCGATGTGGAAAACCCCGCCGCGCCCCGCGTCGAGCAGTTCTACAACGCCGACGGCTGCATCAACGACCTGCACGACGTGAAACTAGGCATCACTAACAACAGCGAATTCGCGTATCTCGCCGACGGGCGCAATGGCCTTCGCGTCGTGCAACTCACGTCGCCGGAAACGCCCGGCATGATGGGCTTCAGCCCGCGCCCGGTGCCGACATTGGTCGCCACGCGCCGCCTGCCGCACGAAGGACATGCGCTCTGCATCGCCGAAGCGGTGGATCGCGATCGCGCGGTGGATGAATCCGGCCAACAAATCGCCGTCTTCGGCCGCGTCGGTGCGCGACCATTGAATTTCGCAGAGCAAAGAAAGCTCTACCTCCGCAACGGCAAACTCTGGACCGTCGTGAACGATCCCAGCGATCCGCAGTATCGCTATCTCGAACCGAAGCGATAGCCAGGCGCAATTTGATTATTTACGAAGCCGGTTTCGTCACGGGCTTCTTCACCGGCTTCTTCGCGGCGTCCTTATTCTTCTCTACTTTCGGCGTCAGCACCATCGTCACCGGCGTCCCTTGCTCCGGAATGCGATCCTTGAACGCCTCGAACAGCAGTGAGCCCGCCGACTGGGAACTCTCCGTCGGCAGGTCCAACATCGCGCTCGCGAAGTTGGAGACGCAAATAAAATCGCCGTCCTCGGCCAGATAGAATTTCTGTCCTGTCTTGTCGTCGGTCCAGAAGCCGCTCCCGGCGAACACCCAGTTCTGGGTCATTTCCTTTTGCGTACGAATATCGCGAACCCAGTCTTGCGCTTTGGCCGTCTGCAGTTCTCCTTGTTTGTCGCGCCAATAAATGTCGATGGCCACCTCCGTCCCCGACGCCGGCCGAAACGTTGGCTGAAACTGCACCGGCTTACCGGCCTCGGCGCCGCAGGCCAACAGCGCCGCATGCACGACATAGGCCTTCGCCTCCACGGCCACGACCGATTCGTGTTCCTTCGTGCCGGCCAGGCAGGCAAACATTTCCAATTGCCCCTCGCGCAGACAAATCCGTCCCGCCATCACCAGCCGCTTCTTTTCCTGATCGAGCCAGACCTGGCTTTCCGGTTCCAGTAGCTTCAAGCCTTCGGTGTCGCCGGGCGGCAAAATCAGGCTCTTCACATCAGGCTTTTCCTCAGGGCGTTCTTGCGCCTGGGCCCAGGTGGCCGCACCGCACAGCAGCAAAAAAACCAAAGCCGCACGGCCCAGCGGAACTGTCGACAAGTTTTCCACATTTCGGCTGCGCAACATGTTGAGAGTTCCTTCGTGAATCGCGGTGGCGCGGCCAGGGGGGCGAAATGCCGTCCGGCACGTGTTAAGATATCGCCGGCCCACCCATCAGGTAAAGTGCGGCGCCCTCCTTGAATGTACGATCCATGGCTGTATCGCTTCGCTCCGGCAAGGCTGCCCCGATTGGTAACGGCGCGGCACATCCTCAACACCGCGCCTGGTCGCTCTGCGCACCGCGCCGCGTCTGCGACGCCGAAGACGTCCGCGTCTCCGGCAAAGGCTGGCGCGCCTGGGCCGAACATCTGCACGATCGCACCCGCCCCGGCAAGCTCAGCAAACTCTGGAAAGATCGCGCATCCCCGTTGCTTTGGGGCGCGGCCCCGCACGACCTCGGGCCGGACACCGCGGCGCTGCTGGTCCGCCTGCACGACTTCGCGCGCAAGAAAGGCCGTCTCGCCGGTCACGTCGAAGGCGAGTTGAAAACCTGGCTCGACGCCGCGCGCGCCGCGCCGCGCAACGTGGCGCTCGGGCTCGAAGCCATCGCCTGGACCATGGTGTTGCCGCGCTTGGCCGGCACCGCGTCGCCGAGCTTGTGGTGGGACGCCTGGGAATTCCTGGTCGAACTGGCGATGGCCCCGGTTCCGCCGGCTGGCGAAGACCACTTGATCACGCAACTCCTCAGCGCCGAGTTGCCCTTGGCCCTGGCGTTTCAGTTTCCCGAATTAGCCGTCAGCGGACAGCTCGCCGAACAATCCCGGCAGACGCTTGACGAAGGCTGCCGGCTCGCCCTCGATAGCCAAGGGCTCTGCGCCGCGAGCGAGTTAACGTCGTTGCGCCGCATACTCGCGTGTTGGACGCGCACGTTTAGCTTGGGACAAGGCGTCGATCGCTCTTTCTGGGCGCCCCACGTCGGCAAGCGGCTGCATCACGTCTACACGCAACTCTTGCACTGGTCGCGGCGCGATGGTTCCGCCGTGCTCGATGCCAATGGCTCGTTACGCGTCGAACCGCAATTCATGGAATGGCTCGGCGCACTGTTCGGATCGCGCAAGAATGCACGTCTCGCCGGACTGTGGCTGCCGCACTATCGCAACAAATTGAACGTGGCCGCCAAACCCAAGTCACGCGGCAAACTGCCCGACCCGGCCGTGCATTCCGAGTGGTCGCAGGCCTCGCTACTGCGTGCCGATTGGTCGCGCAACGCCGCGAGCCTCGCCATCTTGTGGAACGATCCTACGCCCACCATGGAACTCTCGCTCGGGTCCGAGGTGATCGCCTCGGGTGAGTGGCAGACCGAAATCCGCCGCGACGGCGAACCGCTGTCACTCGACAAACCATGGGAAGAGGTCTGCTGGGTCAGCGACGACGAAGCGATCTATCTCGAACTCGAAAAGCAACTCGCGCCGGGCGTTACACTGCAGCGGCAAGTACTCCTCGCGCGCGACGACCGCTTCCTCTTGATCGCCGACGCCATCCAGGGCACGACCGGTGCGCTCTGGGACTACAGCACCACGCTTCCGCTGTTGCCCCATGCGGCCTTTGAGCCAGCCAGCGAAACCACCGAAGGCATGCTGCACACCCGCGGCGGGGCCTATCAAGTGTTTCCGCTTGCGCTGCCGGAATGGCGCACCGCGGCCCGCGGCGACGAACTGTCGCAGACTTCTGGCGGACTGACGCTCCGCCAGCACGCGTCCGGAACCAGCATGTTCGTCCCGCTCTGGATCGACCTCGATCCCCGTCGCCAAAGCGCCCCGTACACCTGGCGGCAACTCACCGTGGCCGAAGACCGCGTCATCCTGTCGCGCGACCGCGCCGTCGGCTATCGCGTGCAGATCGGCAAAAAGCAATGGTTGATCTACCGCTCGCTCGGCGACAAAGGCAACCGCACGTTGCTCGGCCACAACCTGATCTCCGACTACCTGGTGGCCCAATTCAACCGCGACGGCCTCGTCGACACGCTCGTGGAAATCGAATAGCGGCTCATGCGCCAGGTCTCGCGGCAAGTATGATGGAGCGATGGATTCCTCCGCGCGCCTGAAACAAAACCTCGACGAAGTCCAGGAACGCATCGCCGCGGCGGCTCAGCGCTCCGGCCGCCGCGCCGCGGAAATCACGCTAATCGGCGTGACCAAATACGTCTCCGACGCCCTCACGCGGCAGCTTTTCGATTTCGGCTGCCACGATCTTGGCGAAAGCCGGCCACAATCCTTGTGGGGCAAGGCGGAAGACATACCCGGCGCGCGGTGGCATCTGATCGGCCACCTGCAACGCAACAAGGTCCGCCGCACGTTGCCGTATCTTGCGCTGTTGCAATCGCTCGATAGTATTGCCCTCGCGCAAGGCGTCAGCACGGAGGCCGTGGCGATCGGCCGGCGTATCCCGGCGCTGTTGGAAGTGAAAATCGCCGCCGACGTCACGAAGCATGGCTTCCCGCCAGTGGAAGTTCGCGCCGCGATGGAAACGATCGCGGCGTTGCCAGGCATCGAGCTCCGCGGCCTGATGACGATGGCGTCGCTCGAAGGCGGCGTCGACGCGGCCCGCCGCGATTTCGCCGCGCTGCGTCAACTCCGCGATGCGCTGCTGCCGGATTGTCCCGCCGGAGTTTCATTGAATGAACTCTCAATGGGCATGAGCGGCGACTACGAAATCGCCATCGAGGAAGGCGCCACGATGATTCGCGTCGGCTCCGCCCTCTTCGAAGGTCTCGCATGAACGTCCGGCTGGAGCAACGCACCGAAGGCGTCATCCTCCCCGTCAAGGCCAGCCCCGGCGCGCGTGAAAACGCCCTCCGCGGCGTCCACGATGGTCAACTCAAAGTCTCCGTCACCGCCGCGCCGGAAAAAGGCAAAGCCAACAAGGCAATCATCGAAGTGCTGGCGCGAACGCTCGACCTTAAGCGCAGCCAAATCGAAATCATCGCCGGCGAAACCAGCAGCGAAAAGAAATTCCTGATCCGCGACTGCACCGCGGAAGACCTTGCCATCCGGCTCACGACGGCGCTCGCGCCATAGCGCCAACCAACATTGGAGCCGGAAGCGTCAGCGCCCGGAGGGCGCCCGCAACCGGCACAGCGTGCAAATTCTTCGACGCGAGATTCTCTCGTCCACTCCCCCTCGCTGGCGCGTCGGGCTAGTATGAGTAGGGGCGGGCTTGAGATCGGGCTGTTGGAAACACTCCATGCGCGGCACGCGGAACGAAATGACCTGGGCCGACTATCTGGCGGTCGCCGTGGCCCCGGTGTTGATCATGCTGCTCGTCGGTAGCCTGGTGTTCTTTCTCTCCGACGTTGGCTATGCGGGCGAATTCCCCGGCGTGATTCGCTGGGTGCTGTTCTGGTTTGTGTTCGGCTCCGTGATGCTGGCTCGCGTCAGCATTACGCAAGGCGTGGCGCACGCGTCGTTTCTCGGCCTGGGGCTGGCGCTCGCCACGATCGTGGTCTTGATCACGCTGGTGAGCAACGCCTTGATCGCTTGCCTCTTGATCGGCGTCGTCTGGTGGTGCGCCCATAAGCTCACTTGGAACTGCACGTTCATCGACGAAACGATCGATCCCAGCGCCGCCGGCCTGTTGGAAACCGCCGGCCAAGACGAGCGCTTAAAAGATCTTCGTATCGGCACGCGGAGCGCCGCGGAAAAAGTCTATGATCCCCTCTCGGAAGAAACCTTTCGCGCCGAGGCGGTCGCGCGGCGCAAGCTCGCCCCCTGGTGGAAGCGCGCTTGGAGCGCCATCACCGACCTGGAGCCCCGCGCTCACGCGCCAGGCTTGTCGGTGTTGTACTTCTCGCTGGCCGCGCTGCCGCTGTTCGGGTTTGGCCAATGGCTGATTCCGGCGCGCGATGATGGGCGTCAATCTTCGGCCTTCCGCTGGCTGACCATTTATCTGATGGCCGGCCTGGCGCTCCTGGCCATCACCAGCTTTCTCGGCATGCGCCGCTATTTGCGCCGCCGCACGCTAGAAATGCCCGCTGCCATGACCTCGGCCTGGGTTGGCGTCTCGGCGGCGCTCATCGCGGCGCTCTTGATCGGTGGCATGTTGCTCCCGCTCCCCGGCGCGCAAAGCGATTTATCCGTCGCGTTCCGCGACCGCGTCCTGGGCTCACCGGAGCGCGAAGCATCGAAGGTCGCGCCCGTCAAGTTCGACGGCGCCGAATCCGACGATCCCGACGCGTCGCGCACCTCGGAGGGAGAGAAATCAGAGGACCAACAACCCTCGGAAAACAACTCGCAAGAACCCGGCGGCCAGCCCGACAAGCAAGGCGAAGCCTCCACCGACCAACAGAGCGAAGCAAGCGAGGCATCGGGATCATCAAGCGAAGTCGCTGGCGAACAGAGCGGCAATTCCGACTCACAACAGTCCGGCAACGAACCATCTGATTCATCGGATGACGCCTCGTCGTCCGACCAGCAGCAACAGCAGCAACAGCAGCAACAGCAGCAGGATCAGGATCAGTCCAAGTCCTCCGACGACGCCAATTCTCCGTCAAAGCAAAATCCCGCGCAATCCGGGCAGCAGGGTAGCCCGCCACCAACGCCGCCTGCGCACCCGCCGACGCCGCCGAATCCATTGGGCGCGCTCGGTTCGGTACTACGCCCGCTCATCTGGATCGCCATTATCGTCGCCGCTCTAATTCTCGCCGTCGTGTTCCGCCATCAGATCATCGCCTTCCTCCGCGAGATCGCCGAAATCTGGCGCGGCATCTGGCAACTTGCTTTTCCGCCGCGCGCGAAAGTGGTCGAAGAAGCGGTCGCGCCCAAAGAGCTTTCGCGTCCGTTCGCCAGCTTTGCGAACCCCTTCCGGGACGGCCGCGCGCAACGGGCTTCGCCGGACGAACTGGTCAAATACTCCTTCGCGGCCCTGGCCGCCTGGTCCTACGAGCAAGGCGCCCCGAAGCTGCCGGACGAAACGCCGCTCGAATTCGCCGCCCGCGCCTCGCGGCAATTCCCTGAGCTCGGCCAAGACGCGAACCGCCTCGCCGGCTGGCTGGCCCGTAGTCTCTACGCGCGGCAGCTTCCCACCAACGAATGCCTCGAAACTGTAAGAAACCTTTGGAACACGTTCGAAGTCCCCTCACAGCAAGGCTTGGCGGCCGCTAGTCGATGACTGCTAAAATGCAAACGCTGTTGTGGCACGGTCTCCCGACCATTGGTATCTACACAGCTCGGAAGGAACCACGAAAAGCACGAAAGGCAGGAAAGTTTGGGATGTTTGGCAAACTTGCGGCGGCCAATTGAAGGCAGATCGACTAGCCGACGTCCCTTTGGCACTTCCAGCTCAATCCAATACTCGACGAGACGTTCGTGCCTTTCGTGTTTTTCGTGGTTACTTCCGGATGCCCGGAAAAAGTTGTGTAGATGCCAATGGTCTCCCGACCGTGCCACGCCGGGCCTGGCGATGTCTGGAATTGGAGGCCTTCGGTCGAACCGGTGGCACGGTCGGGAGACCGTGCCACAACGAAAAAAGCGTAACCCCGTGCGTCCTCCATGTTCTCCGTGACCTCCGTGGTAAAAAATGTCCGACCCCGTCCCGCGTTACCTGGTGCCGTTTCATCCCAAGAAGCAGCCGCATCATTTCACTGATGTGCTGATCATCGGCGGCGGCCTGGCGGGCTTGCGCGCGGCGCTCGCGGTCGATCCCGCGCTCAATGTCGTGGTGATCACCAAGGAAGGCATTCAGCAATCCAATAGCAACTACGCCCAAGGGGGCATCGCCGGCGTGCTGGATCCCGAGGACCGCTTCGAGGATCACATCGCCGACACGCTCACCGCCGGCGGAAGTCTCTGCGATCGCGAAGTCGTCGACTTCGTCGTCCGCGAGGCGCCGATTCGCATCAACGAGTTGATTCACTGGGGCACCCGTTTCGATTCCGACCACGGCGAGCTCACGCTCGGCCGCGAAGGCGGACACAGCCAGAATCGCATCGTGCATGCCCTCGGCGACGCCACGGGCCGCGAAGTGATGCGCGCGGTCATCGAACAAGCGTCGAAACTGAAAAACGTCCACGCTTGGCAAAACACCTTCACCCTCGACTTGCTCACGCACGACGGCGCCTGCCGCGGCGCGCTCGTCTGGAACGCCCACCACGGCAAAACGCTCGTCTGGGCCAAGCAAACCATTCTCTGCACCGGTGGTTGCGGCCAGGTCTATCGCGAGACCACGAATCCCCCGGTCGCCACCGGCGACGGCCACGCCATGGCCTATCGCGCCGGGGCGGAACTGCGCGACATGGAGTTCATGCAGTTTCACCCGACGGTGCTCTACATCGCCGGTAGCAGCCGCAGCCTGATCACCGAGGCCATGCGCGGCGAAGGCGCCTGGCTCGTCGATCGGCACGGGCATCGCTTCATGCCCGACTACGACCCGCGCTTGGAGCTCGCCCCGCGCGACGTCGTCAGTCAGGCCATCGTGGAACAGATGGAAAAGACCCGGCACCCCAACGTCTATCTCGATCTCACGCATCTCGATGGTGATTTCATCCGCCGCCGCTTTCCCGGCATCGCGGCCACCTGCGCGGAGTTCGGGCTGGACATCACGCGCGATCGCATTCCGGTCCGTCCCGGCGCGCACTACATGGTCGGCGGCGTCACCGTCGATCTCTACGGCCGCACCGCCATCGACGGTCTCTGGGCCGCCGGCGAGGTCACCTCCACTGGGCTACATGGCGCGAATCGCCTGGCGTCGAACAGCCTCCTGGAAGGCCTTGTTTACGGCGCACACGCTGGCGAAGGCGCATCGAAAGCCGCGGCTCGGATGCCGGACGCCTTCGCGGCCATCCCGCTGGAAAATCCCGTCGAAGTGGAGAGCCTCGAAGCGCTCGATCTCTCTGATATCCGCAACTCGCTTACCAGCCTGATGTGGCGCTCGGTGGGCGTCCGCCGCACCGGCGAGCAGCTCGCCGAAGCGCTCACCTCGATCGATCAATGGTGCCGCTACGTGCTGCGCCGGCAATTCAACGACCCCGCCGGCTGGCAACTGCAGAACATGCTTTGCATCGCGCGGCTCATGACCGCCGCCGCGCTGGAACGCCGCGAAAGCCGCGGCGTTCATCTCCGCAGCGACTACCGCGAAACCGACGACCAAAACTGGAACCGGCATTTGGGCTTCAAGCGAAACGCATAGA
Source organism: Planctomycetia bacterium (assembly GCA_034440135.1). Classification (NCBI taxonomy): domain Bacteria; kingdom Pseudomonadati; phylum Planctomycetota; class Planctomycetia; species Planctomycetia bacterium. Next base: position 27,571 of record JAWXBP010000445.1, on the reverse strand, counting down.
GCATCGTCGAAGATGATCTGTTGCGTCAGGCGCCAAAGTATTGGGTGCCACTGGCGGCTTGTCCGCCAGTGCCGGAGTTGACGTTGCTGTCCACGTCCTTTTCGCACTGGCGGACAAGCCGCCAGTGGCACCCCCCATCAATTTGTCCGGCGTGTTTAGATAGCCGGCCTAACAAAAAAAGCCGCTGAGTTCCAATACTTGGAACTCAGCGGCTTGATATTTTTCATCGCTGCTATTTAATGAGCGGCCCGCTTTCGCCGAGTCCGCCCTTGAGTTCTTCCGCGGCGGCGGCCTTGGCCTTGGACGGCTTATCGTCCTGTTCGATCGGATCGGCGGCTTCCTGTTCGCCGGACCAGTCGACTCGCTTGCGCGAGAGGCCGATCTTCCGTTCGTCGGCGTCGACGCGGAGGATCTTCACTTCCAACTCATCGCCGACCTTGCACACGTCTTCAGGGTTTTCGACCTTGTGGTCGGCCAACTCCGAGATGTGCAGCAAGCCTTCCAGGCCGTTTTCCAACCCGACGAACACGCCGAAGTTGGTGAGCTTGGTGACCTTGCCCGTCACGACCTGGCCCGACTGGTACTTGTTCGGGATGTCGGTTGCCCACGGGTCGTCGGACATCTGCTTGAGCCCGAGCGCGATGCGGCGGCGCTGCTGGTCGACGCTCAACACGCGGCAGGCGATCTTCTGCCCCTTCTCGACCATCTCGCTCGGATGGCTGATCTTGCGCGTCCACGACATATCGCTGACGTGCAACAGGCCGTCGATCCCTTCCTCGATCTCGATGAAGGCCCCGTAGTTGGTGAGGTTCCGCACCGTGCCCTCGACCGGCGTGCCCGGCGGGTAACGATCGGCCACCTTGTCCCACGGGTTCTCTTGCGTCTGCTTCATGCCCAAGGAGATTTCTTGCTTCTCCTTGTTGATGCCCAACACCACGACGTCGATTTCGTCGTCGATATGCACCAGCTCGTTCGGATGGCTGATCCGCTTGGTCCACGACATTTCGCTAATGTGGACCAGGCCCTCGATCCCTTCCTCGAGCTTGACGAAGGCCCCGTAGCTCATCACGTTCACCACGGTCCCGCGGATCACGCTGCCGACCGGGTATTTGCCTTCGACGTTCTCCCAGGGGCTGGCCGATTTCTGCTTGAGGCCGAGGGCGATCTTCTCGCGCTCCCGGTCGATGTGCAGAATCTGCACTTCGATTTCCTGGTCGATGTTGACCATCTCCGACGGGTGGCCGATGCGGCCCCAGCTCATGTCGGTGATGTGCAACAGGCCGTCAATGCCGCCCAAGTCGACGAACGCGCCGAACTCGGCCAGGTTCTTGACCGTGCCCTTGCGAATCTGTCCGACTTCGAGCGTCGACAGCAACTGCGATTTCTTTTCGGCCCGTTCCGTCTCGATCAGCGCGCGGCGGCTGACCACGATGTTGCGGCGCGTTTCGTCGATCTTCAGCACCAGGCATTGGATCGTGCGGCCGATGTAGTCCCCGATATCGGGCGGACGGCGGATATCCACCTGGCTGGCCGGTAGGAAGACGTTCACGCCGATATCGACCAGCAACCCGCCCTTGATCTTGCGGGTCACGGCGCCGGTGACCACGTCCCCTTCGTTCACGGTCTTCATGACCGCTTCCCACTTCTCGATCTTCTCGGCCTTCCGCTTGGAAAGCGCGATCATCCCGCTTTCCATCAGCGGCGAGGCGTCTTCGATCTCCTCGACGAGCACCTTGATCTTCATGCCCGGGACGGGCGGCTCGTCGGTCTCCTCCCACTCATTGAGCGGGATGGAGCCTTCGCTCTTGTAGCCGACGTCGACGATCACATGTTCGCCGTCGATGCGGAGGACTTTGCCCTCCACGATCCGATTAACGACGATATCTTGCTCGTCCCAATTGATGTTCTCGTCCCAGTCGAAGGCGTCCGGGTCATTGCCCTGCAGCGCCAGCGTCAGCTCGCTCTTCCACTCTTCTTCACTGAGATCGAGACCACGAATCAGGTTGCGATTAACCATGCTTTGAATTACACCCAACGCCTGAACCAGGAATGCCCGCGTCGAACACGCTCGACCGGGAAGTCAGCCGGGCGAATGCCGGCTCAGGAGAAGTTAAAGCCATCCACCCCCCGCAGCCGCCACCCCACGAGAGGGAGACGAAAAGGCCGCCAGGTGAAACCTCGAAATATAGCAAACCGGCATAAACCGGACAAGGCGACGTTGGGGGCGGGAAGTGGCCGGGAATGGAACGGAAACGCCATGGCCGACAACGAACTCGCTACCAAGGCCCAGGGAAGGCCGCCAAAGTCCTGGTCCGCGGAGTGGACTCCTTGGGCCTTCCTGGTCTGATCGCGATAAAGCGCAATGAAGTGTGGCAAGAACGCCCCGGCGACGACCGGCCGATTGTTCCGAACCGCGTCATGGCGTAGCATGGGACGACGGCCCCGGACGTGGGGCTGTTCCAACCACGTGCAGTTGCTGGGTGATCGCATTGGCCACGGTTCCAGGCATGGCGGATAAGCGGTTCGGATTCCTGGGCGCTGGACGCATGGCCACGGCGTTGGCGCAGGGCCTCGCCACGGCGGGATTGACCAGTCCCTCCAGTCTCATTGCCAGCGACCCGTTGCCGGCAGCACGCGAGGCCTTCGCTTCCACAACCGGCGGCGGCGCTTGTGAAACGAACGCCGAAGTCGTCTCAAAATCCGACGTCGTCGTGCTAGCCGTCAAGCCTCAGCACATGACCCAGGCCCTGGCCGACGTGCGCGACGCGATCACCGATCGCCATCTCGTCATCTCCATCGCCGCCGGAATCAAGCTCGCCACGATTGCCGCGGGTCTCCCGCGCGGACGGCTGGTGCGCGTGATGCCGAATACGCCTTGCCTGGTCGGCCAAGGAGCCAGCGCTTACTGTTTAGGGCGAAGCGCAACGGCAGAGGACGGTGCGCTGGTCGAACGGCTGCTCTCCGCAGTAGGTAAGTGCGTCCCCGTCGACGAAAAACTGCTCGACGCCGTGACCGGACTTTCAGGGTCGGGACCGGCTTATGCGTTCGTGATGATTGAAGCGCTGAGCGACGGCGGCGTCCGCATGGGGTTGCCGCGAAACGTCGCCACGCTGCTCGCCGCCCAGACCTTGCGCGGCGCGGCGGAGATGCTGATTACCTCGGGGGAACATCCCGGCGTGTTAAAAGATCAAGTCGCCAGCCCGGGCGGCACGACGATCGCCGGATTACAAGCTTTGGAAACGGGTGGAATTCGCGCAGCGCTGATGGCCGCCGTGGAAGCGGCGACGCTGCGCAGCGCGGAATTGGGAGGAGGTTGAATTCGATGTCGGTGTTCTTTCTGGTCGACGACAAGCACATTCCCGTCTATCGCATCATGTGGATTGCGGCCACGCCGCATTTCTGCGGTGCGCCCGAGTGCGAACAAGAGGGAGACTACGAAATCCGCCTGGAGCAAGGCGAGTCCGTGTGGGCTTCGCGCGAAGAGCGCGACGCGGCGCTGGCCGCCGTGGAAGCCTGGCAAGCGGAAATCGACCCCGGTCCCGATGACGAGGCGGAGTGGAATTAGCGCCGCCGTCGGCGCGATCGTCTTTTGAGTATCTTGGAAAAGGTTGCCCCACGATGTCATTGTTCGAGAATCACGAATATCGCTGGCGCGAAACGTATTTCGTGCTCTTCGAGCGGGCGAAGCGACCCACGCTGGACGAGTTCAAGGAGATGCTCGTCAAGCTGCCAGGGCATTTCAAGGTTTCGGCCGCCTCGGTGGAAGACGACAACCTGATCGAATCGGTCACCGTCGTCGCGCCCGAGGACAACGCCGCCCTCGACATCAGCTACGTCGACGGCGAGGAAGTCGTCGAGCAGGCCAACGAGTTGCAAGACCAGATCAAGCCGGGCGATGACGTGGAACGCCAAAAGCTGCGGATGCTCAATCGCGCCAGCGCGAGGCTCGACGTGATGCACTTTGAACACGTCAGCACGTTCGAAGCGGAAGAAGAAGAGGACGATCTGCTCGACCCCAGCGCGCTGTTGGTGATTCTCGACCACCTGGTCGAAATGACCGGCGGCATCGCCATCGACCCGCAGTCCGGCACGCTGCTCTAGGGTTATTCTCAGACTATTTTTCCGGGTGGCTGGGGTCGAATGTACTCATTCGCCCCCAGTGAAATAGCCTGGGGGCGAATGAGTACATTCGACCCCAGCCACCGAAACGGCTGCGTCGGCTTTGGAATAGGCTCTTAGCGCAACCCCAGCGTCGCGGCTGACGCCGCCATGGCGTCGATGCAGAACTGAATGTGTTCGGCAATGTCGACGCCGAGATCGGCCGCGCCGCGCGTGATGTCGTCGCGATTCACCGCGGCCGCGAAGTTCTTCGCCTTCAACTTCTTCTGCACGCTGGATACTTTTAGCCCAGCGAGTTTTTCGGGCCGAATCACCGCCACGGCCGTGATGAACCCGCACAGTTCGTCGCAGGCATACAGCGCTTTGTCCAAACGCGACACGCGCGGGCAATCGACCAGATAGTCGGCGTGCGACTTGATCGCGTAAATCACGTGCTCCGGATAGCCGCGCTCGCGCAGGATTTCCGCCCCGCGCAGCGGATGATCCGGTGGATTGGGCCAGCGTTCGTAGTCGAAGTCGTGCAGCAGCCCAACGACGCTCCAGGTCAATTCATCCTCACCGAACTTTCGCGCGTAGGCCGCCATCGCCGCCTCGACTGCCAGCATGTGCCGGCGCAGGCTCTCCGATTCGGTGTATTCAAAAACCAAGGCCAACGCGGCGTCACGGTCCAACGTCATGGCAATCACTTTGCGCTAAAATGCTGTTGCGCAGGGCCGAGCGTATCCGAGTCCGCGGCGAGGCGAAAGGTTCCGCCTCGCTGTCAGAAGTGGGGGCTTCGAGCGACTGCGGAAGTTTTACCGCGCGCCACGGCGCGGAGCTACCAGCGAGAAGATTCTGGGCACGTGCGGCTCAAGCCGTCGGCCGGCGGCAATGCTGGTAGGCGAGGATGATTTCGTAGAGGTCGGTCGAGATCGTCACTTCATCATTGGCGAAATCGCGCAGCCAAGTCCGTTTGCTCTGCACCGCGTCGGCCAGCAATGGGAGAATTTCGCCCAGGGGAACCGTAACCTGGTTCTCGCGCTGAGCCTCCGCGTGGTGCGTGGTCGGCGACTCCGGACCGTAATAAACGCGCAAACGAGCTCGCGACATGGACGCTTCCTTCCCTGGAATTCCGCTCGCGTAAGACCGCTATGCCGCCATGAGCGCAGCGCCCCACGGCGGCCGGCCACATTTCGACCTGCGCAAGAGTATCGGCGGATTGGACCGAGAAGATTAATCCGAGGATCGGGACCATAAGGGTCGATTGCGTTGTGGCCGCCATAACGGCAACGTGCGTTGTCGTGGCAAACTGGGTTGGCCCGATGCGCGAAGCGGTGCGGGCCTCGCCGCGACCCGGCAGGCGCGATGGGTTGCCAAAGCGATTGCGTCGCATTCGCGTCTCCCGACCTGGTTTGCGCTGCTTGACATGGTATTGCCGAATCCCTAGATTGCGCAATGGTTTAGTGCCGTCCACGGGGTCGTCGAGCCAGCGGTTTGGCTGGTTACACATGTCTGCCAGAATTAGTGTTAGCTTGGGGGAGATCGCCGCCTCCGTTGGTTTGCCGCTCGGGCAAATCGAAAGCACCGTGGAATTGCTGGACGCGGGGAATACGATCCCGTTCATCACCCGGTATCGCAAAGACCAGACCGGCGGTCTGGACGAAGAGCAAATCCGACTCATCGAGTCGCGACTCGCGCGGCTTCGTTTACTGGCGGAACGCAAGCAGACAATTCTGCGCTCCATCGAGTCCCAAGGAAAACTTACGCCCGAGCTGGCGCAAGCAATTCAGGACGCCGACTCGACGAAGCGTCTCGAAGACCTCTACTTGCCCTTCAAGCCACGCAAGCAGACGCTTGCCACGCAAGCCCGGGAGCGCGGGCTGGAAAAGCTGGCGGAGGAAATCCTGACCGCCGATCCAGCCTGCTTGGACCTGGATCGCCGCGCTGCGGATTTCATCAACACCGATCGCAAAGTCGCTACCGTTGCCGACGCCTTGCTCGGCGCCGGACACATCCTCGCCGAATGGTTTAGCGAACGCGCCGACCTGCGCGGCAAACTGCGCGAAATCGTCGCGCGGACCGGCCGCTTGATCAGCGTGGCGATCGATCCGGAACGTGGCGCCGCGTCAACTCCGTCTCCAAAGGCCGAAGCGCCAGCGCCGGTCGCCACCGCTGAATCCGAAGATCACGCCCCACTCGAAAGCGTCGCCATCGAGGGCGAGCCGGAATTGGCTGCCGACGCGCCCGAGCCGGAATCCAACGAAGCGTCGCACGTCGAGGAGCAATCTTCGCCGGCGGAAGCGACCGCTGAAGGAGAGCACGCCGAGGAATCGGCCGAGAGTTCGCCGGATGAGCCGCCTACCGAGCTTGGCGAGTCAGTCGAAGCGGCTTCAGATGCTGCCACAGAAGCCGTGACGGCGGTCGAACCAGCCCCCACGACGGCGCCTGCCGCGGCCGCGCACGCGAAACAAAGTGCGAACGCCAAGGCCGCGGCTCGCCAAAAAGCCAAAGAGCGCGAACGCGAACTAAAAGAAAAACATCAGGCGAAGGCCTTTCGCGACTACTTCGATTTCGGCGAGGCGATCAGCAAGGTGCCGCCCCACCGCATCCTGGCGATCAATCGCGGCGAACGGGCGCATGTGCTGCGCGTGCGCGTCGATTCGGATTTCCAAGCGATTGAGCAGGCTGCTTTCGAGGCGCTCATTCAGGAGAATCATCCGCACGCGGACTTACTTTGCGGCTGCGCGATGGACGCGTTGCAGCGGTTGATCTATCCGAGTCTGGAACGCGAGGTGCGGCGCGAGCTTACCGACGAAGCGGAATCACATGCCGTCGACGTCTTCGCTCGCAACCTGCGGAGCCTGTTGCTGCAATCGCCCGTGCGGGATCGCCGGCTCTTAGCAGTCGACCCCGGATTCAAGAGCGGCTGCAAATTGGCGGCGATCGACGAATTCGGCCATTTGCTCGCCCACGCGGTGGTGCATTTGGTCGGCAAGGAAGATCGCCGTGCCGCGGCCAAGGCCAAGATGTTGGAGATGATTGCCGAACATCATTTGTCGGTGATTGCGATCGGCAACGGCACCGGCTGCCGCGAGACCGAAGAGATGGTTGCCGAGATGCTCACCGGCGAACTGACCGAGGCCGGCGCGGCGTACGTGATCGTCAACGAAGCCGGCGCCAGCGTTTATTCCACGAGCCCCATTGGCCGTGAAGAATTTCCGAATTACGACGCCACGCTCCGCGGCGCGATCTCGATCGGCCGCCGCTTGCAGGATCCGCTTAGCGAGTTGGTGAAAATCGACGCGGCGAATATCGGTGTCGGGATGTACCAGCATGACGTTAAGGCGAAGCATTTGCGCGACTCCCTGGACGGTGTCGTGGAATCGTGCGTGAACTTTGTCGGCGTCGACGTCAACTCCGCGAGCCCGGCGCTGTTGCGTTACGTCTCCGGCTTGAATCAACTCACGGCGCGACGCGTTTACGATCACCGCGCGCAACATGGCCCGTTCAAATCCCGCGAGGATTTGAAGGCCGTCGCCGGCTTCGGGGACGCGGCGTTTATCCAGTCGGCAGGCTTCCTGAAAATCGCCGGCGGCGACAATCCGCTCGATACCACTTGGATTCATCCCGAAAGTTACGCCGTCGCGACGCAGGTGTTGGAACGCCTCGGCGGCGCCACCGCCGATCTATCGGACAAGCAAAAGCTGAGCGAGCTGGCAGGGGCTGCCGACAAACTCGACCTGGCCGCCCTGGCCGCGGAATTGCAGGTCGGCTTGCGGCTGTTGCAAGACATCGTCGCCCAATTCAAACGTCCTGGCCGCGATCCCCGCGAAGAATTGCCGCAACCGATCTTCAAGAAGGGCGTGCTCAAGCTAGACGACCTTGCGCCCGGCTTGGAACTCGCCGGCACTGTGCTCAACGTGGTGGACTTCGGCGCGTTCGTCGACGTCGGCCTCAAGGACACGGGCCTGGTCCACGTAAGCCAGATGGCCGATCGTTATATCCAGACGCCGCATCAGGTGGTGTCCGTTGGCGATATTGTCCGCGTCTGGGTCCTGGAAGTCGACAAAGAGCGGCGCCGCGTTTCGTTGACGATGATCGCGCCGGGCACACAGAGGCAGCATCCCGAGCCGCGTCCTCGATCCGACGAAAGTCGCCCGCCGCGCGACGGACGTGGCCCCCAGCAGCAGCAACGACGCGGAGGCCAGCAGTCGCAACGGCCCGCGCCCGTCGGTGCAGGCGCGGGCGGACCGCCGGCTCAACGCCGTGCGCGCGGAGGACCGCCTCAGGGGGGGAATCGCAAGCCCCAGCGCCGGCAGCAGGACTATGTGCCGCCGCCACCGCCCAAACCACGTCCGCTGGTGCCCATCACCGAAAAAATGCGCGATGGAAATGAGCCCATGCGCACCTTCGGCGACCTGATGCAGTTCTTCAATCAGGCGAAAATCCCGCCGGAACAGCCGGGCGATTCGGCCGGTGAGAACACGAGCGCGTAACAGCTGGGGCGGCGTCGGAGTCGCCTCGTGCCGGTCCGGAATGCGCGCCCCTGGCAGCCGGTGTTCGGCCCGCTAGAATGCGCAAGGCGATTGAGGGTTGCCGGCGTTGATTTGCCGGCCATGCTCGCACGCCAGGTCTTTGAAATATCGCGTCGGTCCCCGCAAGGCTCGTGCATGACGACAGAGCTGGCTCGCACTCCGCTTCATGACTGGCACGCTGCGCACGGGGGGCGCATGGTCGATTTCGCCGGCTGGTCGATGCCGGTGCAGTACACGTCGATCGTCTCGGAACATCAGGCCACGCGCACTCAAACCGGCCTGTTCGATATCTCCCACATGGGTCGCTTGCGCTTCGACGGACCTGGCGCAGCGGCGTTTCTCGATCAACTCGTCACCCGCCGCGTCACCGACATGACGCCCGGCCGCATTCGCTACGGCCTGGTCGTCAACGAACAAGGCGGCGTACTTGACGACGTTCTCACGTATCGGCTGCCAGACGCCAGCGGCGGCGACTACCACTGCCTGGTGGTGAACGCCGGGAACCGCGAGAAGATTCTTAACTGGCTCGCTCCACGCTTGGCCGACGCCCGCGACGTCACGATGACGGACCTGACGCGCGCCTGGGCCATGATCGCCGTGCAAGGTCCGCGGGCGCTCGAATGTGCGCGACCTCTCTTGGAAGTCGACCCGGCCCAGTTGAAATACTACACGGGCGTCGCCATGCGGATCGCCGGGCATGCGGGGATCGTCAGCCGCACCGGCTACACGGGCGAAGACGGCGTCGAACTGATGCTGGATTCTGGCCAAGCCGCCGAAGTCTGGGAGCGCTTGGTCGCCGCCGGGGGAATTGCTTGCGGTCTCGGCTGCCGGGACACGCTGCGACTCGAAGCGGCCATGCCACTCTACGGCCACGAGCTGACCGAGGCGATCGATCCTTACACCGCCGACCTGGCGTTCGCCGTTGATCTCGATGGCCGCGACTTCACCGGATGCGAGGCTCTCGCGAAGTTGAGCGAACACCCCGCGTCGCGAACACGCGTCGGCTTGACACTTTCCGGCAAACGCGTGCCGCGCGAACATTTCGCCGTGCAGAAAGACGGCGCCACCGTCGGTGAAATCAGCAGCGGCACGTTTTCGCCGACGCTCGAGATGCCCATTGCGATGGCTTACGTCGACCGCGCGCACGCCGCGCTGGATACCGAATTGTTCGTTGACATTCGCGGCCGAGGAGAGCCGGCCCGAGTCGTGAAACTTCCCTTTTATCGCCGCAAGAAGTAAGGAAACCGCGCCGTGACTCCCAACGATTTGCTGTACGCCAAAACGCACGAGTGGGTCAAGGTGGACAACGCCGCGAAGGTCGCCACGATCGGCGTCTCGGCCTTTGCCGTCGAAGCGTTGACGGACCTGGTCTACATCGAACTCCCCGCGGTCGGCAAAACCGTCAAGGCCGGCGAACCATTCGGCGAAATCGAATCCGTGAAAGCAGTCAGCGATCTCTACAGCCCCGTCACGGGTGAAGTGATCGAAGTCAACAGCGGCCTGGCCAGCGATCTCGGCGTGCTGAACGAAGACCCCTACACCAAAGGCTGGATGATCAAAGTCCGCTTGGTGGACGAGTCTTCGTTGTCAAAACTCTTGAACGCAGCAGATTACGAGAAGCAATGCAGCGAGGATGCACATTAGTAATTAGTAAATGGAGTAAGGGCCATTAGCCCCGAGTGGCGGCAGATAATAGCCAGGGGTGGCAACCCCTGGAGTGAATACACAAGAAACAAATAGAGCCCCAACGGGGCGACACGTCCCTGCGTCTGTTGTGGCACGGTCTCCCGACCGTGCCACAAACTACCCGCCACAAACTACCCCTTACTCCCTTACTCCTCACCGTTCCCCTCCATGGCCTACTTCTTCAACACTCCTGAAGATCGACAAGCGATGCTCGCGGCGATTGGCGCCGGGAGCGTGGATGAGCTGTTCGCTATGGTGCCGGCGGAGTTGCGGCTGGCGCGGCCGCTTGCGCTGCCCGCGGCAATGACCGAGTTGGAACTCACCGCGCACATGCAGCAATTGGCCGCGGCGAATACGTCCGCGAGCGACGCGCTTTGCTTCCTTGGCGGCGGCAGCTACGACCATTTCATCCCGGCCGTGGTGGATGCGCTCAGCTCGCGCGGCGAGTTTTACACTTCCTACACGCCGTATCAGCCAGAAGCCAGCCAAGGCAATCTGCAAGCCTTCTTCGAATATCAATCGCTGATCTGCCGGCTGACCGGCATGGAAGTCTCCAACGCCAGCCTGTACGACGGCGGCAGCGCCGTGGCCGAAGCGGTGCTAATGAGCATGCACGCCACGAAGCGGCAGCGACGCGTCGTGGTGGCCGCGAGCGTGCATCCGGAGTATCGCCGAATTCTCGAAACATATCTCATCAACTTGGGAACGGAGTTGATCACCGTCGGCGCGCCGGACGGAACGGTGTCAGTCGACGAACTGGCCAAGGCCGTCGACGACGAGACTGCCTGCGTGCTGGTGCAGCAGCCGAACTTCTTCGGTTGCTTGGAAGACGTGGAGGCGATCGGCCGCGCGGCGCATGAGCGCGGCGCGATGTTCGTCGTCTCCGTCGACCCAATCAGCCTCGGCTTGCTCAAACGTCCCGGCGAATACGGCGCCGATATCGTCATCGCCGAAGGACAGTCGCTCGGCAACCCCATGGCTTACGGCGGACCGTACCTCGGTATCATGGCCTGCCGCGAGGATTTCGCCCGCCGCATGCCGGGACGCATCGTCGGTCAAACGACCGATCGCGACGGCCGCGCCTGCCTGGTGCTCACGCTGCAAACCCGCGAGCAGCACATTCGCCGCGAAAAGGCGACCAGTAATATCTGCACGAATCAAGGTCTCTACGCGCTGCGGGCCACGATTTATCTGTCGCTGATGGGGCCGCAAGGCATGCGCGAGGCGGCGCACCTCTGCTTGCAAAAATCGCATTACGCGGCGAATCAGTTAACCCGCGCCGCGCGATTCTCGATGGCGTGCGATCGACCCTATTTCAAAGAATTCGTCGTCCGCGACGCCGACGGCCAGGTGGAAACGTTGCTCGCGGAGGCGATGGACCAAGGCATCATGGCGGGCGTGCCGCTCGGCGAATGGTACCCGGAATGGTCCGATTGCTTCCTGGTCGCGGTCACCGAGAAACGTACCAAGGACGACATCGACCGTTGGGCCCACTGCCTGACCCGCGTCAACAGCCAAAGGGAGGTGGCCCATGCGTAACACTCGAGCGACGCAATCGCTATTCACCTTGTCAAAGCCCGGCCGGCGCGGCGCGCTGCTGCCGGCCTGCGACGTGCCGGAGCAACCGCTGGAGTCGCTGTTGCCAAAGTCGGCGGTGGCCGACGTGCCCCCCCCATTGGCGGAATTGGCTGAACCGGACGTCGTGCGGCATTTCACGAACTTGTCGACCTTGAACATGTCGGTCGACACGCATTTCTATCCGCTCGGCTCCTGCACGATGAAGTACAACTCGAAGCGCAACGAACGTCTCGTCGCCTTGCCGGGCATGGCCGATCTGCATCCCTACCAGCGCGAAGAAACGCTGCAAGGCATGTTACGGCTGCTCTACGAAATGCAGGAAATGCTCGGCGAAATTGCCGGTTTGCCCGTGGTGTCTTTGCAACCGGCCGCCGGCGCCCACGGCGAAATGACGGCGCTGTTCGTCGCCGCGGCGTATTTTCGCGATCTCGGCCAGCGCCGCACCAAGGTGCTCGCGCCGGACAGTGCGCATGGCACCAACCCGGCCAGCGCCGCGATGGCCGGTTTCGATACGCTCTCGGTAAAAAGCAATCCGGACGGCACGGTCGATCTCAATGACCTCTCCGCGAAGCTCGATCAAGAGACGGCCGTGTTCATGATCACCAATCCGAACACGCTGGGCATGTTCGACGGGCAGATCCGCGAGATCGCGCGGCGCGTGCATGAAGTCGGCGCGCTCATTTATCTTGACGGCGCGAACATGAACGCGATTCTGGGCATCACGCGCCCGGGCGATTTCGGCGCGGACATGATGCATTTCAATCCACACAAAACCTTCAGCGGCCCGCATGGCGGCGGCGGCCCCGGCGCGGGACCGATCGCAGTCACGGAGCGCTTGGGTGTTTACTTACCGGCGCCGCTCGTGGCGCGCGACGCTTCCGGCGCTTATCGTCTCGACTACGATCGCCCAAAATCAATCGGCCGTGTGCGCGCGTTTTTCGGTAACGTCGGCGTGTTGGTGCGGGCGTACTGTTACATCCGGACGCACGGCCCCGACGGTCTCCGGCGCGTGTCGGAAGAGGCGGTACTGAACGCCAACTACCTGTTGAGCCAGGTGAAGTCGTTCCTGCCGGTCCCCCAGGGCGACCGCTGCATGCACGAGTTCATCGCCTCGGCCACGAAGGTCAAAGGCGAACGCGGCGTCTCAGCGATGGACATCGCCAAGCGCCTCCTCGACTACGGTTTTCACGCCCCCACGGTCTATTTCCCGCCAATCGTCCGCGAAGCGATGATGATCGAACCGACGGAAACCGAAAGCAAAGAAACCCTCGACGCCTTCGCGGCAGCCCTCCGCAAGATCATCGACGAACCCGCCGAGCTGCTGCACGCCGCCCCGCACACGACGGTAATCAGCCGCCCGGACGAGGTGAAAGCGGCGCGAAATCCTGCGGTGCGGTGGTTAGAGGAAAAAGCCGATGGTACTGGCACGGGCAAGTGAGATACTGGTCGTAGTGCGCGGTCCGTTCACTGCCGTTTCGTCAGCATTACTACTTGCTCGCCTGGCGATACGTCGTGTTTCGATACGTCGCCGTTTGGCCATTGCACTTCGATCGTGGCCAGCCCCTCCGCGGGGCGCGCGAAGAACGCGATCGGGGCGGATTGCGTGAGGTAGCCGCTGCCCGCGTAGAGTTCTACCGACTGCATGCTGTTCTTCTTCCCGTCGCGCAATCTTAGTATGGCGCCGATCGCGCTTGGATTCCCCTTATCGCCCTTCAACCGCACGGCAAACGCTGCTCCATGAGTCGGGTTGCGCTGCTGGAAGAGCTGCGGTCGGCTATTGTTGTTGGTCACGGCGAAATCAGGTTGGCCATTGTGATCGATATCCGTGAGCGCCAGCGCTTTAGCGTCACCGGGGACAAGGAGCCCCGTCATCACGGACTCTTGCGGGACAAACTCGCCTTTGCCGAGATTCTTGAGCAACACGCTGAGCCCGCCATCCATGCGTCCCGTTTCAGGCTGTGGCGAGTAGGTGTTTTGCACCAGATAGATATCCGCAAGCCCGTCGGCGTCGACATCGCAAATCGTTGCGCCGAATCCGGGCGATACTTGGGCGATTGTGGGAAGGTAGCGGGCTTCGAATCGAGCGTCGCCCTGATTTATGAGCATCAGACTTCTCAATTCGTTGGCGTCGAACCGTTCTGCCGCGGCAAGGTCGGCCGCGGCGAAGATGTCGTCGATTTCGGCCGCGGCAAAACTGCGAAAGGTCGGAAACCTTTGCGCGATCATAGGCATTGCCGCGGCGCTGCAACTGCGCCCGCGGACCGGATAGTGATGTTCTCCTTCGAAACAGGCCTCGACGACCGTCGCGCCTTTGGATTTATCAAACACGCCGTAATAGACTCGGGCGGGACGCTCCGCACTCGCGTGGTATTTGGTGTTCGTTCCGGTGTTGGTGACGACGTAGTCGATGTCGCCGTCGCCGTCCAGGTCGCCGCCGGTAATTCCGTTCCACCATCCTGTCCGGCTGGAAAGCCCCGCCTCTGCGGTGAGATTCTTGAGCCCGGCCCCATCCTCGTTGTGGAACAAACTGACCGGTCCCCATTCGGCGGTGGTCAACAGATCTAAATAACCGTCCGCATCCGCGTCGGACCAGAGCGCGCCCGTAACCATCCCAATGCGGCGCAGTTCCGGGGCGACCTGATCGGTGACATCGCTGAACGTTCCTTCGTCGTTACGAAGCAGGACACTCTCCGGCGACGTCGGGTATTTTCCGGGCACAACTCGACCGCCAACAAAGATGTCCAGATCGCCGTCGCGATCAAAATCGGCGGCGGCGGCAGAACCGCCGCTTTGGCGCAAATCCGGAAGCAGATCCTCACTCTTGGCAAAACCTTGCGAGCCGTCGTTGATGTAGAGCCGATCGCGCAACAAATCCGTATTGGCGCCGGCTTCCACGCCGCCAGACACGACGAACAAATCCAGATCGCCGTCGCTATCGGAATCGAGCCAAAGCGCGGCCATGTCTTCACAAGCGGCGTCCTTCTGCCACGGTCCCGGCTGCTCCACGAAGCGGCCATGGCCATCCTGGTTCAAGTAGAGCACACCTGATTGGCCGGCCGCGCCGCCCAAATACACGTCGTCATCGCCGTCGCCGTCCGCGTCTCCCCAGGCCATTCCTGGACCGAGCTGCGACAAGCGATTCGGCAGCAGCGGTTGCTGGCGGAAATCGTCGAAGGATTTCTCCACGTGCTTAAAAGTGAGACCGCTTGGCCCAGCAACTTCTTCGAATACCGTCTTGTTCGCGGTGCTCTCAACCGGCGCATCCGTCGACGAATCTGGCTCCGCTACGACATAGAAGCGATTGGCGGCCAGAGTACGAAGCGTCTGACTTCTTCCGGAAGGCCATTCGATCCGCAGCTCGGAGACTTCTTCCTGATCCGCCAAGCCGAAATGCAGTAGCGGCTCGTCAGAGCTCATGTAGCCGCTCGTGCCAGTCAAACATTTGGTCTGCGTGACGGCGCCTGATTTGGCGGTCACGATGGCGCCGACGCCAAATCGGTTGCTGGCATTGCCGACCAATCGCACGAGAATCCCCTGTCCGCGCTCGCCTTGATTACGGTAGATGGCGACGGGCTCGTTGTAATTGTTCACCACCAGGTCCATATCACCGTCACGGTCCATGTCGCCATAGGCGGCGCTCGTGCTAATGCCTTCGTTGCCGAGCCCCCAGGCGTCCGAGACGTTCTCGAATTCCCAGCCGCCGCGGTTACGGAACGCGAAAGTCTTCTCGCGAAGCGGATCGCTCAAACGCAGCAATTCCCCCATGATCTGCGGGTTCTTCTGAGCCCCCAGTCGAACTCCCCGCACCTGCAAATCGGAATCCATGACGTTGCGAATCATCCCGGTGGCGAAGAACAGATCGCTCCAGCCGTCGTTGTCCATGTCACAGAATCGCGTGGACCAGGTCCAATCGCTGCTGGCCACTCCGGCCATGAACGCGCACTCGAGGAAACGGCCGGCGCCCGTGTTGAGGAACAGGGCGTTGCGCATGTATTGGCGTGGTTCGGCGGACTCGAGGAACCAACCAACGTCGTCCATGTTCCCCATGTTGACTTTTGCCTTGAAATGATTCGTCGCCGACATATCGGTGGTCATCAAATCAAATCGGCCGTCGTTGTTGACGTCGGCAAAGTCGCAGCCCATGGAAAACCATGGCGTGTGCGAGAGCGCTTCCCGGGTGACATCGGTGAACGTGCCGTCGCGATTATTTCGAAATAGTTGGTCAGGATCGTAGAAGTCATTGGAGACGTAGAGGTCGGGCCAGCGGTCGCCGTCGTAGTCCCACCAGACGGCGCAATGCCCGCGGTAACATCCATCCAGATTGCTTCCCTTCACTTCGGAGAAAGCGCCGGAGCCATCGTTCGCATACAAGTGATCTCGTTGCCCTGACGGGATCGCATTGAACCCCATTTCGCCGGGGCCGGACGGCTTAGGCAAGAAGTAAAACAGCTCCTCGAACTCGGCCGGAATCACGACTTTGCCGTCCTTCAGACTGATTTCGTTGGGGCGCGCTTGCAATCGTTTCTTGGCGCTCTCCATTTCATCGTCGCTGACGAACTTGCGGTTCGTGACCAGGTACATGTCCAGGTCGCCGTCCCGATCGTAATCAGAAAACGTCGCCATCACGCTGGCCCCCGCAAACGCCAAACCGCGCTCCGCGGCGCATTCGCGGAACTTTCCCTGGCCTTGATTCAGGTACAACAGGTTCGGCTGCTCGAGTCGGCAAACGTAGATATCTAAATCGCCGTCATTGTCGATGTCGACCATCGCCGCGCCGGTTTTGCGACCATCTCCGCCGTCGACTCCGGCTGCGTTGGTGATATCCTCATACCGGAAATCTTCAGTGCGGCGATACAGTCGATTGCGCCCATCGCGTGCGACCAGGTAAAGATCCGGCCAACCGTCGTTGTCGATGTCGCCAATACACGTCCCGGAGCCGATCGAGCCGTTGAGGGTGCTTCGGTAGTCGCCCGTCCAGACGTTTTCGTCGTCCAGCTCATTCACGAAATCGATGCCCGACTGCTGAGCGGAGATCGTGGCGTACAGCGTCGCTCCGTCCTGCGTACTTGGAGTCAGAACCGAACTGCGCTGCTCGCCCGGTTTCAACGAGGCGGCAACCCGCGCACCCGACCCGGCGGCCATGGGATCGGGAGCGAGCTTCGCTTTGTCACTTACTTCCGCTCCCCAGGCGTCGATGCCCGCGAGCACAATCGCCAGGAACGCGACACAGAGGTGGGAGTGACGAACACTTGGCTGCCAAAGGAGTCGAGTCAATCTTTGCATCGCAGTCGCCTCTTTTGGGGAATTCAGCCAGAGTTGTTTGAGCCTACGTTTGTCGCAAACTGTGACGGCCGTCCGAGCACCATCGGCTGTTATAGTTGGCTAATATGGGCACTTCAAGTCGCCCGCCATTCGCGGAGAGTTCCTCACAGCGAACTAACTCGCTGACAACACATGCCTCGCCATTGAGAGTCGCGGTCGCAAATCTACCACCCGCGTTGACGCCCGGACCGCGGTGGCTGGTGCCCGCTCGCCTGCCATCGGTGCATTCGATTTTTTCGTACTCATCGTTTACCCGCACTCAATCGCTATTCCTTGCCCAGTTTTCTTGAAACGGTGACTTTCAAGCCGATAGTTTCTGACGGATTGCGCTGGCTCCGCGCGGATGGGCGGCGCGGGTTTTGCCGTCTGGGACGTTTCGACTATGGATATCGCCGCGACGTTGGGCCTGATGATGGCCTGCGTGTTTATGCTGGCCTCGATTGTGCTCAGCGGCGGCACGCCGACCGCGTTTTATGACGCGCCGTCCGTGATCATCACCGTCGGCGGCAGCTTCGCCGTGACGGCGATGATGTTTCCGTTGCGAGTGCTGCTGGCGTTTCCGCAGAACCTGCTCAAGCTCTTTTTTCACCGGCGGACCGATTTGCCGCGGATCGTGCGGCAGATGGTGGAGCTCTCCGAATTGGCGCGGCGCGACGGCGTCCTGGAACTCGAGCGGCGGTTGCCGGAGATCAATAATCCGTACATCACCATCGGCGTTCAAATGGTCGTCGATAACGCGTCGCCCGAGATCGTCGAGCGCGTGATGCAAAGCGAGTTGGACGCCCTGCACGGACGCTATCGCGATTTCAAAGGCTTTTTGCAACAGCTCGGCGCAATGGGCCCGGCCTTCGGGTTGATCGGCACGCTGCTGGGCTTGATCCTGATGCTCGGCAACCTGACCAATCCCGACGCGCTCGGTCCCGGCATGGCCGTGGCGATGATGACCACGCTCTACGGCGCGGTAATCGCGAACATATTCGCGCTGCCGCTCGTGGAGAAGTTGAATTACAACCTCCGGCATGAATCGTTGTGCATTGAAGTGGTGATCTACGGCATCCTCGCAATCCAAAACGGCGACGGCCCGCGCAAGGTGGAGCAGCAGTTGACGCCGTATACGAAGTATCAGCGCGCGGCGTGACGAGGGAGGAGGAGGTTGAGTAATGGAGTAAAGTAGGAATTGAGGAATGAAGTCGTTTCTTAGCCCCAAAGGGGCGACCGATAATAGCCAGGGGTGGCAACCCCTGGAACTGATTCGCTGAAAACCACCAGAGCCCCAACGGGGCGACACGTCCGAGCCCTCCTTTACTCCTTTACTCCCCGCTATGCTGCGTCCTGAAGAACCGCCGCGCGGTGCGCCGCTTTGGTGCGTTTCCTATGGCGACATGATGTCGCTATTGCTGGGCTTTTTCATATTGCTTTACGCACTGGCGGGCACGAAGAAGGAAGCGGATTTCGATCAGTTCGCCGAAGCTATGAAGCGCCAGTTTGGTTTCACAGGCGATCCAAGTACCTGGTTTCCGGGGACGCATCGAACGTTTGGGCCGCGGATTCAGGAAACGAATGCGGGCTCCGCGGAGACCGGCGGCGGGAGCAATGGACATCGGCCTGCCGGCGCGACGGATCCAAACTCGCGGCTCACGATGCCATCGAATTCCGATGCCCACCTCGGCGTCGTGTTACGGTTTTCGGAAGCGTCCGCCGCGCTAGTCGACGCGGATCGAACGGAGCTAAAAAAGTTCGCCGATCAAGTCCGCGGCAAACGGCAGAAGATCGAAATCCGCGGCCATGCTTCTGGCCGGCCGCCGCAAGCCAGCGACCACTACCGCGACGCCTGGGACTTGGCATTTCAACGCAGTTACGCGACGATGCAGTTTCTGGTGCTGCAGACCGGCATCGAAACCGAGCGGATCCGCCTTTCCGCCGCGGGGCAGAATGAGCGTTCCACCGGCGATGGGACTGCGAGCCCCGCCGCGGCGTCTCGGGTTGAAGTCTTCCTGTTGGACGAGATGATCGAAGACCGCCGAGCCGGCGAACCGGCAGCGCCGGCGAGTTGGTCGGACGATCAAGCCGGCGCGGAATAGATTTGGACGCACGCCTTCCAGTCATGCCGACGTTACGAGTCATCCACGACGTTCCGGCCGCCGGCGACTGGAACATGGCGGTCGACGAAGCGCTCGTCGAGAGCGTATCTCACGGGGGAACGCCAACGCTGCGACTCTACGGCTGGCATCCCGCGACGTTGTCGTTGGGCTACTTCCAACGCCTCGTCGATCGCTCCCAACATGCCGCCAGCGCGGCTTGCCCAGTGGTACGGCGGCCGAGCGGCGGCGGCGCGATTCTGCATGACCAGGAACTGACCTATTGTCTGGTCTTACCAGCCGATTCCCCGGTTGCCCGTCAAGCGCAACAGCTTTATCGAATCGTGCATGAATCTTTGCGAGCGGTGTTGGCAGCGGAAAAAATCACAGTCGAGCTGCGCGAAAAAACAACCGCCGATTCGTCCGAACCGTTCCTCTGTTTCCAACGCCAGGCCGAGGGAGACTTGCTGTTACAGGGCGTCAAAGTCTGCGGCAGCGCGCAGCGCCGCCATGCCGGCGCCGTCGTGCAACATGGCAGCCTGCTGTTGGCCGCGTCGCCTTGTGCGCCGGAACTGCCAGGCCTGCAGGAGTTAAGCGGGCGAGCGGTATCCGCGCAAGATGTGGCAAGCGCGCTGGTGCGAGAACTATCGCGGCGGCTTGGTTTCGATGCAGCCAATCAGAGCCTCACGGACGCCGAACTCGCCACGGCAGATCGCACCCGCCAAAGTAAGTACGCCTCCCTCGATTGGACTGCAAAACGTTAAGGGATGTCGGCCAACTCGGAGCTCAAGGCAATCTTTACGCAAACGCCATTCTGAACGGTTTTTCATCAATTCCGTGGGCCTGCAACGCCAAGAAATAGTTGCTGCGCGAAGCCATCGCTGTTATAGTGCGAGGAATCTCATCAGCGCTGGCTGCGTCGGATGCCGATGGAATCTACGGGCAACGCCGGGCCAGCACTTACGGCACGCCATATGCATGGCTTATTGGTTACTTCAAGGTAGAAGATTCAGCAGAGGGGTCGATTCGCCCTTATCCTTTGTTCGTGTTGTTCCAGAACCTCTGCGGAGCAACTTTCAGCCATGGAAGTAACCCTCAAAGTCACCTCAGGAAGTAATGCAGGGCAGCAAATCCCGGTTCCCGGCCCCAAGTTCCTCATCGGCAGGGCCGAGGACTGTCAGTTGCGCCCGCGCAGCGACCTGATCAGCCGCTATCACTGCGTGATCATGAGCGAAGACGGACTGGTGACGGTCCGGGACTTCGGCAGCAAGAACTTCACGTATGTGAACGACGAGCGTTTGATTGGCGAATGCGAGCTCAAGCCCGGCGACCTGCTCAAGGTCGGACCGCTGGAATTTGAGCTCTGCATCAAGGCCACGGTCGGCGCTGGGAAACGTCCGAAGGTGGAGTCGGTTCAGGCCGTCGTCGAACGCACTGTGGAATCCGCCACGGCCGGCGAATTCGATCTGAACCAATTCCTGGATGACGGCGCGGCCGCCCAATCGAGCGCGGATACCCGTAAGATCGTCATGCAGGATACCGAGCACTCGATGCCCGCGCCCAATGGCGGAGCGAGCGATGAATCGGTTTCCAACGCCGATGCCCAGACGATGGCCGGCAAGGGCCAGCCAGCCAAGCGAGCAACGGTCGATAGCCGAGCCGCCGCGGACAAGGCGCTACGCCAGTTCTTCAAGCGACGCTAGGCCACCGCCGCTTCCCAATTGAAATTCCAGTCCGCGCCGGCCAAATCAATGCCCGCCCGGACTTTTGCTTGCGCCCCCGGTCCGGCTAAAATGAAGCCGTAGGTCGCTTGCCAACCAGGTGGGGCCTGCGGACACTTCAGTGGGCGAACGACGAAAGCGAGCGAGACCGTGTCGAACGACGAAGAAGCCATTAAGCGGCGCTACCGCGAATTCCTGGATCTGATGCCGCTCACGATCGCCATCGCCGGGCTGCCACAGAGCGAGGGCAACCGGATGTACACGTCGGAACAATTGGAGACCCGAGCCCAAGTGCTGGTCAACGCCTTTAAACTCGCACGGCAGACGGCGCGCGAGGCGCTCAAAGGGAGTTCCGGTTAGCCGCCGTTCGCCTGAGGTCAATTCACTTCCCACCCCACTTCCAGGTGCGAGGCTGCCTTGAAATCCGCCGATCGAGACCCATCACGCACCAAACTCCTCGGCCTGGGATTGGACGGCGCAGACGGCCATACGCGTTTAACGCGCGGAGACGACTTCATGCTCTGCGGCGGGTCGGAGGAAACGCATAGCAAGATGCAGGAGACAACGATTAAGCTCAACGAAAAGCTCCGTAAATCAGGGCGGCGGATCGGCGACGTCCCCCCGCGGGAGCTGGGCGACATGTTGCGCGAGACGCTGGAATAGGCCGAGCTGGCGGTTCGCGACGATTGTACGGGCAGGTGGCGCCGTGCGGTTTGGGGGCAAGAATCGGGCCCCGGCCGCGAACCTTCCGGTAGCTGGATTGAAACCGACCTCGTGATTGCCGGGTAGCACCCTTTGCACCTGCTCGGCGAGCGCTCCCGGGAACGAGTTAACTTGCGAGACGACGAGCTAGAGCTGGTGCGCCGTTGTCTGGCGGGCGAGCAAGCCGCCGCGACGGCCTTGGTCGACGCCTTTCGCGGGGCGGTGTTCGGGCTCTGCTATCGCATGCTCGGTCACCGTCAGGACGCCGAAGACGTCACCCAAGAGTCGTTCGTGCGGGCCTTGCGCAGCTTGGCCGGCTTCGATCTGACGCGGGATTTTAAGCCGTGGCTGTTGGCCATTGCCGGAAACCGCTGCCGGACGATGCTGTCCACGCGGAAACGCCGGCCGCCGATGGCCATGCCGGCCGAAGGAGTCGAGGAACACCTGCCGGGCGTTGAGGAAGCCAAGCATCTTGGCGAGGAAGTGGAATTGGCACTATCTCAGCTTCGAGAGGAATACCGCCAGGCGTTTTCCTTGTTTCATCAGGAGCAGCTCAGCTACGCCGAAATCGGCGAGGCACTGGGTTGCCCGGTCGGGACGGTCAAAACCTGGGTGCATCGGGCGCGGAAGGAACTGGCTGCCGCGCTGATCCAGCGCGGCGTGGTCGAGGAGCAACGGCATGAATCGCGAGGCGTTTGAAAACCGGCTGCAGGACCTGCTCGACGCGCGGCGCTCGCCCGCGTCGGATGTAGAGTTGGTGCGCGCCGCGGACGAGCAGCCTGAGCTGCGAGCTTTACTGACGGCCTACGAATTGTTGGCCAGCGCGCCGCGTTCCGTTCCCGCCTTGCGCGGCGACCTGACCGAGCGCGTCCTCAGCGAATGGAAGCAGTTGCCGACGCCGTTGCGTCCGGCGATGCCAAGTTGGCTCGCGCCGCTGGCCGCCGTGGCCGCCACGCTGGTGATCGCCACCTCGATTGCCTTCCTCGCACAAGATCGAGGTGCAAATCAATTGGTTGACAAGCCGAGTGAGAACTCGGCGACGGTCGCGCAATCGCCAATCGCTGACGCGCCGGATTTGAATCGCCTCACGCGGCAGGCGGCGCTAAACTACCGCAGCCTGGCCGCCAATACGGAAGCCAGCTTCTCGTCCGCGCTGAGCGTTGTGCAACCGAATCGGCGCAAAGCGGCCACAACAGAACCCGCGACCCCAGAGGATTCAAACTGGCTGCGCTCCGTGCCGAACAACTTGCGGCCGCTCTCGAATTCGGCGAGCGGCGCGGTGTACTCGCTGATGCGTGCCGTGCCCGGAACGGACAGCGACAAGCAGGAAGGATACTAATGCGTCGTGGCGGAGAGTTTCGTCGTGCGCTGCCCTGGAGAGGCGTCAGCGCCGCACTGATCCTGGCGCTCGGGTGCTATGCGACGGCGTATGGCGCTGGCTTGGCTGATTTCGTACCCTCCGACGTTGGCATCTGCGTCCAGGCCCGCGAGTTTACCACGCGCGCCCGCACTTTTCTCGCGGGGCCAATCGGCCAGCGGTTGCTCGCGCATCATGTTGTCCAAGAGTGGCGCGCCGAACATAGCGCTGATCTGAAAAAACTGCACCACGATTTGGAAACGCACTTCCAAATGCCTCTTGCCGAGCTCTGCGACGGCGTGGCTGGCGAAGAAATCCTCCTGGGCATCTGGCCCGACGAGATGCCGGGCCGAGGCAAAGGTCCGGCGCTGCTGCTCGTTCGCGCGCGCAACTCGGATGTTCTGAAGCGAGCGATGCAGGCCTTGGTCGACGAACAAAAGAAAGCCGGCAAACTCCTCGCGCCCGAGCAAGTGACCGCTGCCGGGGCGAAGTACCAGCTACAGGTCATCGCCCCGGAACAAGACGAAAGTCGCCTTTACCTGGCGACGATCGGCGACGTCGGCATCCTCAGCAACTCGTCGACGTTGGCCGTCAAAGTGCTGGAACTCCATGCGCGCGCGGCCGCCTCGCAAAGCACCGACGCCCTCGCTCAATTGCCGAGCTACCACGCGGCGCTGGGCCGCCTGCCCGCGGAGAACACCGTGGCGCTGTTCGTCAATCCGCGCTCATGGGACGCCTCGTTCGACGCCGCCGTGCAGGACGCCGACGACGATGACACTACCCGCGCCGAACACGGCAAGTGGCTGCAGGCCTGGCGTGGTACGGACTACCTGGTCGGCGGCGTGGCGCTCAGCGAAGAAGTGCGATTCGAGGGCGCTTGGCACGCCCGCGCGGATCAACTTCCCACGGAAGCTCTGGAAGTCGCCGACGCCGTCAGCGGGCGCGCAGGCTTCATGGAGTTGGTGCCGAACAATGCCTTGATCGCCGTGGCGGGGCGCGCCCAATGGGGACGCCTCGCGCGTTTGGTTTGGGGCGAGCTCGCAGCCGGCGACGCAATCGTTGAACCTTCACGGGCGGCCACCGGCGCGGCCGACGTCATCATGCAGCTGCTGGAGCGGCTCGGACCGGATTGCGGCGCGTTTGTGGTCGGCGCTCCCGATAAGGCCGCCGACAAACTACCGATCGAGTTGGCATTCGGCGTGGAAACCCGCTCGCGGTTGCCCCGCGAACTGGCGAACACCGCCACCGACACGGTCGATCAATCGCTGCGCGGCGCGCTCGCCATGCTCACCGTGCTCTACAACCACGATCATCCCCAGGCGCCGGCCGAATTACACACCGAACGCGTGGACGGTGTCCCCCTGACGACGCTACGCGGCATCAAGGAACTCGGCGACGTTCAGCCCACGTACACAATGACCGCCGACGGACTGCTCGTCGGCACGTCACAGCGAGCCGTGGCGCAAGTCGCCACCATCGCGCCGGCCGACTCCCTGGCGCGCAGCGAACGGGTCACGCGCGTACTCGCCGATCACTGGGCGACGCCCAGCCAGGTGCTTTACATCGATCTGCGCGGGCTATGCGAACTACTGGCCCGGCACGAAGGCTTCGCCCATCACGTAATGAAGCATGACGAAGTGCCGGAAGCGGAAGCCAAACGCGGTCTCAGCGAACTCCGCGGGCTGCTCGGCTTGGCCGACACAATCGTCGCCGCTTGTCGTGTGGAGCCAGGCGATTTCGCAGCCACCGCCCACCTTTCCGCCGAGTAACAAATCGTCTCCTTTCGCTTCGCGAAAGGCTCCGGACCTTTCGCGGCGCGAAAGGAGTCTGTGCCGCACCTATTCCCATGACCGCGCTGCAACGGCGAGCGCTGCGGACAGCAGCGGCCGCCATGCCAACAGCGTGAAACAGGCGACGATTGCCAGCGGCAATAGTCCGCCGCGGCGTTCGGCGGAGCCTGCGAACGCCGTGCGAAGCCCCAGCCAAGTCAGCCAGAAGACGCCAATCATGGCAGTCAATTGCCAACCGAGCGTCACGCCGATCGCCAGCAGCGCCGCCTTCATCGGGCGCGAGCCGCGCTGATCGCGATTAATTAACGACCAGGCCAGCAACGCGATGATTAACCCCGCCCAAGCGCCGAACAGCAAATCAAGTGGCTGTTGAAATGCGGTATCGCCGCTGGGCATGCGCTGCACTAGCTGGTAGTCGTAGGGAAACGGACGCACTTCGCGCCAGACAAAAGGCATTGCGATTGCGAACAGCAGCGTGGGCCGACAGAGTCGAAACGGTACTGCACTACCGTCGCGCTCCATCAAACCCGCGGCAAGCAGCGTGACCGCCAGCAGCACTTGCGCCCAATACCGCATCCAGATGCCCGTGGCGGAGAGGTCGCTGGCCCAAGGCAGATGAAAGCCAGCTGCGGCGGCCGAGAACGGATCACGTTCGCCGCCAAAGCAGAATTCGCTCGCGGCCAACGCTACGAAAAAACACGCGACGAGCGCTTCCACGGCCGGATAGCGCGGCGAGATCGCCGCACCGCATTCCCGGCAACGTCCCCGTAGCCAGAGCCAACCGAAGACCGGCAGGTTGTCGTACCACAGGATCGGCGTCAGGCAGGCCGGGCAGCGCGACGCCGGCCGCACCAGGCTCATCCCCAGCGGCAGGCGATAAATCACGACGTTCAAAAAACTGCCGATCACCCCGCCGACCGAACAGAGCCAGACCGCGATCAGGATAACGAACCAATCGATTTGTCCTTGGAGCCACATTGAGTGCAAGTATGCGCGATCACGGCGGAACGATGAACGACAGAAAAGCGGAATCGCCCCCAAGCCCAGGGAAGACAGTCCGAAAACTCGGATTTAAGAAACGATCTGGAGGGTCTTCCCTGGGTTTGTTCGCAGCCGCAGGAAAGGTTAATTCGTGGTTGTAGTTGAAATTTGGCGCGGCATCAGTGAAACTAGGTGCGGTTACTTCTCGAAGTTCGCTTCCCGCCCTCCCGAAAATTCGCACCCACCTTTCAGGGGAGACCTTTCTCGTGAACATTCCCGATCTTGGCGGCTTCTCGCGCCGCGAGCTGTTGAAATCCTCTGGTGCCATTGCCGCCGGCACCGCGCTTGCCGGGCTCGTCCTGCCCAAGGTCCACGCGGCCGAAAACGCCGAGAGCGAAACGATTCAAGTCGCGCTGGTGGGTTGCGGCGGGCGCGGCACCGGTGCCGCGGCGAACGCCCTCTCCACGACGGCCGGCCCCACGAAACTCGTGGCCATCGCCGACGTGTTCGAGAGCAACCTGCAAAATAGCTTCAAGGAGTTGAGCACCAACTTCAAGGACAAGGTCGACGTGCCGACCGAACGCCAGTTCGTGGGCTTCGACGGCTACAAGAAAGCGCTCGATTGCCTCCGCCCCGGCGACATCGCCATCTTCGCCACGCCGCCGGCCTTCCGCTGGGTGCATTTCGGGTACGCGATCGAAAAGAACCTGAACGTCTTCATGGAGAAGCCGGTCTCCGTCGACGGTCCCGGCAGCCGAAAGATGCTGGCCTTGGCCGCGGAGTCGGAAAAGAAGGGCCTGAAGGTCGGCGTCGGCCTGATGTGCCGGCACTGCCGCTCGCGCGGCGAGTTGTTCGACCGCATCCGCAACGGCGAAATCGGCGAGATCCTCCTGATGCGGGCCTACCGCCAATCGGGACCGACCGCGAGTGATTTCACGACTCCCAGCATGTTGGATGGCTCGCTGAGCCCGCTGTTCAACCAGATCAAGCGGTTCCACTCGTTCCTGTGGCTCTCCGGCGGATCGTACAGCGACTTCCTGATCCACAACATCGACGAATGCTGCTGGATGAAGGACGCCTGGCCGGTGCAAGCCCAATCGATCGGCGGCCGGCATTATCGCGGCGACGCGATCGATCAGAACTTCGACAACTACGCGACGGAATTCACCTTCGCCGACGGCACGAAGTTCTACATGGAAGGGCGCGGCGTCGACGGCTGCCATAACGAGTTCGCCAGCTACGCGCATGGCTCGAAGGCGGCGGCGATTATCTCCACCGCCGGCCACGCCCCGTCCCGCTGCCGCATCTTCAAAGCTCAGAAGATGGGCCGCAGCGAAATCGCCTGGCGCTGCCCGCAAGACGAGCCGAACCCGTACCAGTTGGAATGGGACGATCTCGTCACGGCGATCCGCGAGAACCTGCCGTACAACGAAGCCAAGCGCGGCACCGAAGCCAGCTTGACCACGTCGATGGGACGCATGTCGGCCCACACCGGCCAGGTCGTCACCTTCGAAGACATGCTGGCCTGCGAACACGAGTTCGGCCCGGACATCGACCAACTGGCGATGAACTCCGACTCCCCGCTGATGCCAGACCAAGGCGGTCGATACCCCATCCCGGAGCCAGGCATCAAGACGAGCCGGGAATACTAGTGCTTCGTCCAATCTAGGAATTGGGGTTGGTGGTTTGGCCTGACGGGGTCATTGTATGGGCAGCCAAGGAG